>NZ_JBHXNW010000018.1:0-24794 GCF_042717365.1 Streptomyces sp. NPDC058534 | reverse complement strand
TCCTCCGGCGCCCCGCGTGGGGCTGGGCTGCCCCCACCGGCCCCGCGGCGGGGGGGGGGCGCCCCCCCCCCCCCCCGCCCGGGGCGGCCCCCCCGCGCTCAGGGGTGTTGACGTTGGTCACGAGCCGCAGCAGCCGCCCGCCGGCGCCTCCTCGACGACCGCTGCGGCAGGAGCGCCGACACCGAGCTGCACGAGTGCGGGAGCCGGGGCACAGCACCCTCCGCCGTCGGCCTGGCCGGCTGCCTCGGGCTGGTCGAACAGCCCGGCGCCGCCGCACACCCCGGTCTCGGGCAGGGTCAGTTCGACGCGGTCGGCGGACTCGATGTCGCCTGCGATCGCCGCGGCCACCGAGCGGACCTGCTCGTAGCCGGTCATGGCCAGGAACGTCGGGGCGCGTCCGTAGGACTTCATGCCGACCAGGTACACGCCGGGTTCGGGGTGGGACAGCTCGCGGTGGCCGTGCGGGTAGACGGAGCCGCAGGAGTGCTGGTTGGGGTCGATCAGCGGAGCCAGCTCCACCGGTGCCTGGAGGCGCTCGTCGAGGCCCAGGCGCAGCTCGTCAAGGAAGGACAGGTCGGGGCGAAAGCCGGTCAGCACGATCAGCTCGTCGACCGCGTCCAGGCGGCGCCCGTCCTCGCCGACCAGGATCAGGCGGCCGTCACTTTCGCGCTCGATCGCCTCGGTGCGGAAGCCGGTGACCGCGTCCGCGTGGCCCGCGTCGACGGCGGCCTTCGCCGCCAGACCCAGGGCGCCGCGCGCCGGCAGCTGGTCGGCGTCTCCGCCGCCGAAGGTCGAGCCCGAGATGCTCCGGCGCAGGATCCACACGCCCTTCGTCCCTGCGCCGTCATCGGACTTGGCGAGGTCAGCGAGGTAGGCGAGAGCGGTGAAGGCGGAGGCGCCGGAGCCGATCACGGCAGTGCGCTTGCCGGCGTACCGGGCCCGAACGGCCGGGTCCTTCAGGTCCGGGACGCGGTAGGTGATCCGGTCGGCAGCGGCCTTCTCGCCGAGGGCGGCAAGTCCGCTGCCGCCGGCCGGGGACGGCGTGGCCCAGGTGCCGGAGGCGTCGATGACGGCGCGGGCGAAGACGCGCTCCTCACGGCCACCGGCGTCGGCGAAGTGCACGACGAACGGCTGCTGCTCGCGGTCGGCGTCCACGATGCGGTCGCGGCCGGTGCGCGAGACGCCGGTGACCCTCGCGCCGGTGCGGACGCGATCGCCGAGGACGTCGGCGAGCGGCTGCAGGTAGAGGTCGGCCCAGTCGCCGCCGGAGGGGTAGGTGGCCGGGTCGGGCCGTGTCCAGCCGGTGGGGGCCAGCAGCTTCTCGGCGGCCGGGTCGACGACCTCGCCCCAGGTGGAGAACAGGCGCACGTGCGACCACTCTCGTACCGCGGCGCCGGCAGTATCGCCGGCTTCCAGGACCAGGGGCTCGATGCCCTGGTCGAGGAGGTGGGCGGCGGCGGCCAGGCCGGCGGGTCCGGCCCCGATCACGACGACGGGCAGCTCGGTGGTGGCGGGCGCGTTCACGGCGACTCCTTGCGTGTTTCGACATCTGTCGATGGCTTGCGCGGCCCAGCATGGCACCTGTATTGATGAGCGTCAACATAGACATTCATCGAAGTCAGGGGATTCACTGATGGAGCACATCGACGTCGCCGTGATCGGCGGTGGCCAGTCCGGGCTCGCCGCCGCCCATACCTTGCTTCGCCACGGGCTGCGGCCGGTGGTGCTGGAGGCATCCGGCCGTACGGCCGGGTCGTGGCCGCGCTACTACGACAGCCTCACGCTGTTCTCGCCCGCCCGGCACAGCTCCCTGCCGGGAATGCCGTTCCCCGGGCCCGACCGTGACCGCTATCCGCACCGCGACGAGGTCGTCGCCTACCTCACCGCCTACGCCGACCGACTGGATGCCAAGATCCGTACCGGCCGCCGCGTCAGTGCGGTCCGCCGCGACGGCGGTGCCTTCGCCGTGGAACTGGAGGGCGGCGGCCTGCTGTCCGCGCGGGCCGTCGTGGCGGCTTCCGGGACGTTCGGCCGCCCGTACCGGCCGGCGCTGCCGGGCCTTGAGGGGTTCACCGGACAGGTGCTGCACGCCGCCGACTACCGCAGTCCGGCCCCGTTCACCGGCCGCCGGGTGGTCGTGGTCGGGGCCGGCAACTCCGCGGTGCAGATCGCCGCCGAGCTCGCCCAGACCGCACGCGTCACGCTCGCCACCCGCGGGCCGGTGAAGTTCACCGCGCAGCGGGTCCTCGGCCGCGACCTGCACTTCTGGCTGACCCGCACCGGCCTGGACACCGCACCCCTGGGCCGGCTCCTGCCGCACCCACCGGCGCAGCCGGTCCTCGACGACGGCCGCTACCGGGCCGCCCTGGCCGCCGGACAGCCCGACCGGCGACCGATGTTCACCGGCTGCGACGGCGCCAAAGTGGTCTGGTCAGACGGAGGGCGAGAGGAGGTAGACGTGGTCGTGCTAGCCACCGGCTACCGCCCTGACCTGCCCTACCTCGCCTCTCTCGACGGCGCCCTGAACGCCGGCGGGAACCCCCGGCATCGCGAGGGCCTTGCCACCGGATTGTCGAGGCTGGCGTTCGTTGGCCTGGAGTGGCAGCGCAGTCTGTCGTCGAACTCGCTGCGCGGCGTGGGCCGGGACGCCGGGCGAATCGTCCGACGGTTGGCCGCCGAGCTCAAGCCGTTGCCGGGCCCGCGCCGAAGTTGACGTTCGGGACACGGTATCGCGAGCCTTCGGGGTCCGTCGATCATGGAGTGGCCCGGCGCAGTCAGTCGTGGCGGGCGAGCTTGAGCGCGGAGATGAGCAGGATCACCGCCAGGGCGGGGATGAGGACCAGGTCCGGGAACACGCCCAAAAGCAGCCCGCCCAACACCGCGCCGGCGATGGAACCCGCGGCCATGACCACGGTGAAGCGGAGGTTGGCGCCCAGTACGGCGAAGCTGCCGTCCCGGCTGTAGCGGGCGAACGCGACCAGCATCGTCGGCAACGACACCAGCAGGGAAAGACTGCCGGCGGTTTTGATGTCCTGGCCGAACAGCAGCACGATCGTCGGGATCAGCAGCTCGCCCCCGGCCACGCCCATGATCGCCGCCACTACCCCGATGCCGAAGCCGGCCACGACCCCGCAAGGCACCTGCGCCCACAGCGGGAGCGCAAGCGTGTCCAGGGTGGTGGTGTGTGTGACCACCAAGGCGGCCGCCATCAGCACCATCAGGCCGGCCAGCACCTTGTAGAGGGTGGCGGTGCGCATGCGCACCGCCCAGGACGCGCCGGCCCACGCGCCGAGCAGACTCCCGGCCAGCAGGTTGACCGCGACCGGCCACCGTGCGGCCACCTCCGCGGCCGGGACCGCCGCCATCCGGGCGGGCAGTGCGACCAGGACGACGACCAGGCTCATCGCCTTGTTCAGGATGACGGCCGAGAGCGCTGCGAACCCGAACAGGCCGATCAGCAGCGGCAGACGGAACTCCGCCCCGCCCAGCCCGATCATTCCTCCGAGGACGCCGATGGCCGCTCCCGCACCGAACACCACGGGCGCGGGGCGCGTGGAACGAAGAGGAACGAGGTTCTGGTCAGCAGTCACGACGGGCATCCTCGCTGGTGGTCATCCCTGGCCGCTACGGCACCGTCCCACCTTCAGCGCAAGACACCGGGGATCGGCCAAGGGCTCGTCCAGAGCTCTAACCGTCGAGCTCAGCCCTGCGTGGGCCGGTGATCCCTTCGCCTGGCGAGCCCCGGGCGCACCTCGGAGCCGTCACTCTAGTTCGACATGTGTCAACATAGACGCATGTCGAATACGAAGGTGCTGCCGCTGCTCGAGCCCGCCGGCGGCCAGGGTGTGGCGCCGTGCTGCCCGCCGCTGACCGAGCGCCCGATGACCGCCGAGGAGGCCGAGACGGCCTCGCGGATGTTCAAGGCGCTGGGCGACCCGGTGCGGCTGCGGCTGTTCTCCGCCGTGGCCTCGCACGAGGGCGGGGAGGCATGCGTGTGCGACATCTCCGATGTCGGCGTCTCCCAGCCCACGGTGTCCCACCACCTGAAGAAGCTGAAGGAGGCCGGGCTGCTCACCTCCGAGCGGCGCGGTACCTGGGTGTACTACCGGGTCGAGCCGTCGGTGCTCGCCGCGATGGGCCAACTGCTGGCCATGCCGGCCGCGGCCTGACGACCGGACAGGACAGAGGGGGAAGCAGTGAGCGGGGCGCTGAGTACGGTGGTCACGCGGCTGACGGCGGAGCACGCCGAGCAGGTGCTGGCTATCTACCAGGCGGGCATCGACGAGGGCAACGCCACCTTCGAGACCAGCCCACCGACCTGAGAGGCGTTCGACGCCGCGAAGCTGCCGGAACACCGCTTCGCCGCTCTCGACGAGAACGGGGCGGTGCTGGGCTGGGTCGCTGCGAGCAGGGTCTCCGACCGAAGCGCGTACGCGGGCGTCGTCGAGCACTCCGTCTACGTCCACCCGTCGGCCCGCGGCCGCGGTATTGCCTCCGCCCTGCTCAAGGCTCTGGTCGACTCCACCGAGCAGGCCGGGATCTGGACCATCCAGTCCGGGATCTTCCCCGAGAACATCGCCAGCCTCGCCGTTCACCAGCGGGCCGGCTTCCGGGTCATCGGTACGCGGGAGCGGATCGGGCGCCATTGCGGCGTCTGGCGCGACGTCGTCCTCGTCGAGCGCCGCAGCCCCGCCATCACATAGGCCGGAAGTACCCCACTCACCCGAAGCCCACATAGACCACGGTTTCCTGAATTCAGGATCGGCTGTACTGTCGTGGGGTGCTGACTGTTGCCTCCGAAATTGACGTGCTGGCGCGCTTCGGGCGGGCCCTTGCTGATCCGATCCGCTGCCGCCTCCTCCTCGCCCTGCGCGAAGCCCCGGCCTACCCCTCCGACCTCGCCGAAGCGCTGGGAATCTCCCGCACCCGGCTGTCGAACCACCTCGCGTGCCTGCGGGACTGCGGGCTGGTCGTCACAGTGCCCGACGGCCGCCGCACCCGCTACGAGCTGGCCGACGAACGCCTCGGTCACGCGCTGGACGACCTGCGCAACGCCGTGGTGGCTGTCGAATCCGACCGCACGTGCGTCGACGCCGAGAACAAGGGGTGCTGCTGATGACCGCGATATCCCTCGGGCCTTCCCCGGCCCGCCGGGATGCGCTCACCCGCCGGATACGGGTGCTGGTTGCCGCGACCATCACCTACAACGTCATCGAGGCCGTCATCGCCCTGACCGCCGGCACCCTGGCCTCCTCGACTGCGCTGGTCGGCTTCGGCCTGGACTCGGTGATCGAGGTTTCCTCCGCGGCCGCGGTCGCCTGGCAGTTCTCCGCCTCCGAGCACCACGTACGCGAGGCACGGGAGAAGACCACGCTGCGGATCATCGCGGTGTCGTTCTTCGTGCTCGCCGCTTACGTCTCCCTCGACGCGATCCGGGCCCTGACCGGCACGGGCGAGGCCGAACGCTCCATCCCCGGCATCGTGCTGGCAGCCCTGTCGCTTGCGATCATGCCGTTCCTGTCTGCCGCCCAGCGCAAGGCCGGACACGAACTCGGCTCCGCCTCGGCGGTCGCCGACTCCAAGCAGACACTGCTGTGCACCTACCTGTCCGCTGTGCTTCTTCTCGGCCTGGTCCTCAATGCGACCCTCGGCTGGTCTTGGGCCGACACCATCGCCGCCCTGGTCATCGCCGCCATCGCGGTGAAGGAGGGCCGCGAGGCGTGGCAGGGCAAGGGCTGCTGCGCGGCTCCCGCCATGGCAGTACCCGCCGCGAGCAGCCAGGCGGATCCTTGCGGCTGCCGCCCCGGATGCGACTGCTGCAGCTGATCCGTTTACGAGCGTGAACCGGCCGCCGCGACCTTGCACGCAGCGGCCGGACGCGGACATCACATGGGTCGGCGAGCCCGCTCAGAGCAGTCCGTTGAGCTGGCGGACCGCGTCACGGGCCGGGCGGCCGACACCGATGAGAGTGGCTGACGCCGGGCCGGTCCAGTCGCCGTAGCCGAGCAGGTGCAGTCGCGGTTCGCCGAGGGCGCGCGTGCCGTCGGTGGGGATGTGTCCGCGCGCACTGCGCAGGTTCAGCGGGGCGAGGTGGGCGAGCGCCGGGCGGAAGCCGGTACACCAGATGACCGCGTCCGCAGCGGCATGGCTGCCATTGGCCCACCGGACGCCGTCGGTGGTGAGGCGGGCGAACATCGGCTTCGCGACGAGGAGTCCTGCGTCGCGGGCGGCGCGAACGGGCGGCACGGCGACGATGTCGCCGAGCGAGGCGACCCCGCCGGTGTCGCTGCGGCCCTCTTCGAGGGCGCGGCGGCGGGCGGTGGCCACGTCGAACAGGGCGCGGCCGTCGATGTCGTCGGCCAGGAACCGCGGCGGGCGCTGGGTCACCCACGTCACCTCGACCTGGCCGTCCAGGGCGAGGTCGGCGGCGATCTGGGCGCCGGAGTTCCCGCCGCCGACCACGACGACCCGCTGCCCGGTGAAGTCGGCCGGGGAGCGGTAGTTCACCGTGTGCAGCTGCCGACCGGCGAACGTGCTGCGGCCGGAAATGGCGGGGAGGAAGGGGCGTGACCAGGTGCCGGTGGCGCTGATGACCGCCCGGGTCCGCCACCTGCCGGTGTCCGCCTCGACCAGGACCCTCTCGCCGTCACGGCGTACGGCGTCCACGCGGGTGCCGTGCTGGACGGGCAGGTCATAACGCTTCTCGTAGTCGGCGAGGTAGTCCACCACGTGCCCGGCGTCCGGGTACGTCTCTCCGGGCTGGGCGGGCATGAGCCGCCCAGGCAGGGAGGAGTGCTCAGCCGGGGAGAACAGGTGCAGCGAGTCCCACATGTGCTGCCAGGACCCGCCCGGCGCCGGATCGGCGTCCAGGACGGTGAAGTCCAGGCCCTGGCGGCGCAGGTGGTAGCCGGCGGCGAGCCCAGCCTGGCCGCCGCCGACCACCACCACGTCGACCCGGTTCGTCACGGGGCCGTCGTCACCGCGTCGGCGGCGAACCTCTTGCGCCAGGCGAGCGCGACGTAGACCAGGCCGATCAGCACCGGTACTTCGATGAGCGGTCCGACGACGCCGGACAGCGCCTGGCCGGAGGTGACGCCGAAGGTGGCGATGGCGACCGCGATGGCCAGCTCGAAGTTGTTGCCCGCCGCGGTGAACGCCAGCGTCGTGGTGCGGTCGTAGGCCAAGCCGAGGCCCTTGCCGAGGAGGAAGGTCCCGAAGAACATGATCGCGAAGTAGACCAGCAGCGGCAGCGCGATCCGCACGACGTCCAACGGCTGCGACGTGATGGTCTTGCCCTGCAGGGCGAAGAGGATGACGATCGTGAACAGCAGCCCGTACAGAGCCCAGGGGCCGATCTTGGGCAGGAACTTCGCCTCGTAGTTGTCGCGGCCCATCTTCTGCTCGCCGATGCGGCGCGTGAGGAAGCCGGCCAGCAGCGGGATGCCGAGGAAGATGACGACGTTCAGCGCGATGTGCCAGACGGACACGTCCAGGCCCTGGCCGTCGCCGAGGTTCATCCAGCGCGGCAGCAGGTCAAGGTAGAACCAGCCCAGCAGGCCGAACGCGATGACCTGGAACACCGAGTTCAGGGCGACGAGCACGGCGGCGGCTTCCCGGTCGCCGCAGGCGAGGTCGTTCCAGATGATGACCATGGCGATGCAGCGGGCGAGGCCGACGATGATCAGGCCGGTCCGGTACTCGGGAAGGTCCGGCAGGAAGATCCACGCCAGCGCGAACATGACGGCGGGGCCGACGATCCAGTTGATGACCAGCGAGGAGACCAGCAGCTTGCGGTCGCTGGTCACGCGGTCGAGCCGGTCGTAGCGGACCTTGGCGAGGACCGGGTACATCATGACCAGCAGGCCGAGCGCGATCGGCAGGGAGATCCCGCCGATCTCGATCTTCGCGAGCGCGTCATTCATGCCCGGGATGAGCCGGCCCAGGCCCAGGCCGACGGCCATGGCGAGCAGGATCCACACCGCGAGGTAGCGGTCCAGGGTGGAGAGCTTCCTGACGATCGAGTCGTCCCCGGCCGGGCCGGCTCCCTGGGTGGGGGCGGTGGTGGGCTCGGTGGAGGTCACGGGCAGGCCCTCTTGTTCTCGGCAGCGGTAAGGGCGGACTCGGCCAGCGCGGCGAACTGCTCGGAGAGGCCGGCCAGGACCTCGGGGCGCAGCTTGTAGTAGATGAACCGGCCGCAGGGCTCGGTGTCCACCACGCCGGCCTCGCGCAGGACCTTCATGTGGTTGGAGAGGTTGGTCTGCTTGGCGCCGGTCTCCTCGACCAGGTGCGTGGTGCACAGGGTCTCGCGGGCGAGCAGGGTAACGATCTGGAGCCTGAGCGGGTCGGCCAGAACCCGGATCAGATCAGTGTCGACTGACGTCATCATGGGCTGATACTGTCACATCATTCGACACTGACACCAGTCCGAGCTGAACTGTAGGGCCCGTCGAAGGGGTTCCCATGTCCGCCTCACCACCACCCGCCTGGCCCGACGAGCGGCTTAGCACCGGGGCCGCCCGTCTCGCTGCCCGCTACCAAGGGCACTTCTCCGCGGAGACCGTGCAGCAGCTGCTGACCGACTCCTACCGCCTCCTCGCCGAGAACGCCCGGGTCCGTACGCACCTGGTGGTGCTGGCCGAGCGCCTGACCGCCGAGCGCCTCGACGCCCTCGCCCACACCCAGACGCCGAGCACCGGCGCAGCGGTACGGGTGCTGTTCGTGTGCGGGCACAACGCCGGCCGCTCGCAGCTGGCCGCCGCCCTGCTGGCGCACCGGGCGGGCGAGCGCGTGGTCGTCTCCTCCGCCGGAACCGATCCGGCCGCCGAAGTCGAGCCGCACGTCGCGCAGGTCCTGCTGGAATCGGGCCTGTCCGTCACGGACGCCTACCCCAAGCCGCTGACCGGCGAGGTCGTCGAGGCCGCCGACTTCGTCATCACGATGGGCTGCGGGGACGCGTGCCCCGTGGTCCCGGGCCGGCACTACCTGGACTGGTCCGTCGCCGACCCCGACGGCGCGCCGATCGGCGTCGTCCGGACGATCCGGGACGACATCGACGCCCGCATCACCGACCTGCTGTCCGCCCTCCCGGGCGCCTGAACCTCGCACCGCACACCTGCTCGCACCACCTGCTGATCCACCTCATCAAGGGAAGAACGATGTCCGACAAGCCTTCCGTCCTGTTCGTCTGCGTTCACAACGCCGGCCGCTCGCAGATGGCCGCCGCCTGGCTGACCCACCTGGCCGGAGACCGCGTCGAGGTCCGCTCCGCAGGCTCCAACCCGGGCGACGCCGTGAACCCGGCCGCCGTGGCGGCCATGGCCGAGGTCGGCATCGACATCTCCGCCGAGACGCCGAAGATCCTCACCGTCGACGCGGTGAAGGAGTCGGACGTCTGCATCACCATGGGCTGCGGTGACACCTGCCCGGTCTTCCCGGGCAAGCGCTACCTGGACTGGGACCTCGAAGACCCGGCCGGCCAGGGCGTCGAAGCCGTGCGACCGATCCGCGACGAGATCAAGGTGCTGGTC
The DNA here is from genome assembly GCF_042717365.1 of Streptomyces sp. NPDC058534. Taxonomy (NCBI): domain Bacteria; kingdom Bacillati; phylum Actinomycetota; class Actinomycetes; order Kitasatosporales; family Streptomycetaceae; genus Streptomyces; species Streptomyces sp. NPDC058534. The sequence goes on along the minus strand of NZ_JBHXNW010000018.1, from coordinate 15,267 downwards.
GAGGGCCTGATCAAGGAGATCGCCCCGGAGAGCGCGGCGTGAGCGAGATACGCGACGTCGTCATCATCGGCTCCGGCCCGGCCGGATACACCGCCGCCCTCTACACCGCCCGCGCCCAGTTGAAGCCGCTGCTGTTCGGCAGCAGCATTTTCGTGGGCGGCTCGCTGACGACCACGACCGAGGTGGAGAACTTCCCCGGCTTCCCCGAAGGGATCGACGGGCCCGTCCTCATGGAGAACATGCGGGCCCAGGCGATGCGCTTCGGCGCCGAGATGATCGACGACGACATCACCGCCGTCGACTTCACCGGCGACATCAAGCTGCTGACCGACTCCGCCGGCACCGTGCACCGCGCGAAGACGGTGATCATCGCGACCGGATCCGGATACCGCAAGCTCGGCCTGCCCAAGGAAGACGAGCTGTCCGGGCGCGGGGTGTCCTGGTGCGCGACCTGCGACGGGTTCTTCTTCAAAGGGCGGGACATCGTCGTGGTCGGCGGCGGCGACACCGCCATGGAGGAAGCCACCTTCCTCACCCGCTTCGCCAAGTCGGTCACCGTCGTCCACCGCCGCTCGGCCCTGCGCGCGTCGAAGGTCATGCAGGACCGGGCCTTCTTCGACGACAAGATCTCCTTCGCCTTCGACAGCGAGATCGCCGAGATCAAGGACAAGGACGGCATGCTGGCCGGCGTCGTCCTGCGCGACGTGTTCACCCGCGCCACCCGGGACCTGGATGTGACCGGGCTGTTCATCGCGATCGGCCACGACCCGCGCACCGAACTCTTCACCGGCCAGCTCGATCTCGACGGCGAGGGCTACATCAAGGTCGCCGCCCCCTCGACGCGTACCAGCCTGCCTGGGGTGTTCGCTGCCGGCGACGTCGTCGACCACACCTACCGGCAGGCCATCACCGCCGCGGGCACGGGCGCGGCTGCGGCCCTGGACGCCGAGCGCTACCTCTCCGCCCGCAACGCGGACGAGGCCGCGCCGGCAACCGCTGCCGTACCGGCCTGAGCATTACCCAACACGTGTAGGCCGCCCGGAAGTTCCGGGCGGCCACACCGTTGCAGCTCCCGTCCGGTCGTCGAGTCGGTACGTTGGCTGCCATGAAGCCGTTCACCTTCCAGCACGGCCAGAACCTGTGGGGCAATGGACTCTCGCTGCTCCACGCCTACGTGACCGTGGATCTTGGGCGCCATCCGGAACTCACCGAACTCATCCACGGCGTCCGTACCGCCACCAAGGACGACCCGCTCACCCACATCCGCGACGAGTGGTTCCACATCACCCTCTACCAGCTGTCCCAGAAGCCCGCCTCAGAGATCCTGGACGCTGAACGGCACTCCCTCGTAGCCGAGTTGACCAGGCAGATGCAGGCCATCGCCCCCTTCACCATCACGGTCGGCAGTCCGCTCGCGTACGGCACGGGGCTCATTTTTGATCTTGGACCGGACGAACCACTGAACGAACTACGGGCAGCCGCCACCCGCGCGTTCGAGGTCGTCCGAGGGCCCGACGCCACCACGTACGACACCGGGATCCTGCACCTCACCGAGTCCTACGCCACCTCCGAGGTCGCCCTGGAGCACTACCACCAGATCCACCGCCGCGTCCGCCGCGTCCGCCCCAGCCACGCCCCCCTCCATATCGACTCCATCGAGCTGGTCGACGTCTCCGCCAGCGCCTCCGAGAAGACCATCACCTGGAAGCCCGTCGCCCCGCCGATCCCGCTCGGCACCGGCCGCTGACATCGCCAGGACGGCTGTGAGGCTGGACACAAAGACGACTTCGCGAGGCACTCGAATGCGACACCAAACATCCTCCGTGGGTACGACACGCACTGCTCGACCGTCGCTCCCGAAAGCGACACGACCTGCGGGGGACACGGCATGTGCCGCGACTTCGACCGGAGTGATCGCCGACGTCCATCCCGACGAGCCCCTCAACGACCTCCACACCACCGTCCGCGCCGCGATCCAGACGGTGCGCGGGCCCAACGCGACGGGCTACCCCACCAAGGTCCCGCACCTCACGCTCGGATACGCGGCCGAGGAATGCGACTCCGACCAGGTCCAGAGGAAACTCCGCAACGGAGTACGCCCGGGACACGCCCCGATGCGGGTGGACGCCGTTCACCTCATGGACGTCACCGCGGACGCACAGGCAAAGACGATCACGTGGGACCACGTCGCGACGATCCCGCTCGGTACGGGCAGCTGAGACCGCCGCTCAGTCCGCCGGGCGTGAGCGAACCGGCCGGGCGGCGACGTCAGCCGCGTAGGCCGCCCAGTCCCCGCCGCTGGCCTGCTGCCACTGAACGGCAACCTGGCGGTGGATACCCAGCATGCGCGCCAGGATCGCCGCCGGAACCTGAGCGGCAAGCGTGAACAGAGCGGTGGCGCGGTCCTGGCGCGGATTGACGCCCAATGCCCGCAGCCGGAGCACCAGCTGGTCGCTGCTGAGCGGCTTCCCGGGAACCCGCCCGGGGAAGAGCCAGGTCCCGGGCTCATCCACGAGCGTGTGGCCGCGCCGGCTTGCGATCAGCTCTTCCATCAGGGCATCGAGCGGCGCGGGCAGCACGATCGGGCGGTCCCCGAGCAGGATCTTCGGCTTGTCGCCGTCGCGCTGAATGTGGTCAACGATGAGGTGGCGAATGGCGTTGACGTGCTGGGCGTAGAGCAGCAGGAGCAGGCCCGCGACCCGGTCAGCGGTCGGCGCGGCGTCATCGTGCAGGAGCCGACGTGCGACCTCCCACCGCCGGTCCTCATCGTGCGGGCCGCTCGGGCCCGCCCACCGGGTGGCGGGAGCGGTGAGATTGTGGGCGTGGCGGTGAGCAACGGCCCAGCGCACGAAGTGCGCCGTCCGCGAGGGATAGGTAGCGCGGTGGGCCATGAAGTCGTCCACTTCACTTTGGGTGCAGCGCTCAGCAGCGTGCCGCGTCCCGCCAGGTCGTCGAGGAACTGGACGGCGGCATTGATGTGCGTGCGGACGTTCTGGTCCTGGTCGACCGTGAGCTGTTGTCCGCGTACCCGCTGCCGCAGTCGGCGCAGGTGGTGCCATATGGCGTATCCGTGCAGGATCCGCCGCTCTTCGAGGTCTTCGCGCCCGGCCAGCTTCGCGAAGTCCCCGTCGAACTCGCCGTCCTCGTCGAAGCGGTCGGCGAGGTTGATACGAAGCCCACCGAGGCGGCTGGCGAGGGAGTCGAGTTGGTAGTCCGGAGCAAGGCCGAGAAGGTCCTGGTGCAGGCGCCCCAGCAGGGAGCGCCAGCCGGTTCCCACGTCGGGCAGCAACGCTGGGATCTACCGCTCTGCTTCAGTGCTGTGGCTTCGTCCGCGTGCTCATGGTGCCCACCATGCTGCACGCCACTGACAGCGCCTTCGCCGTGAGCTGCGCCTGCCGACGGCGGGCTCCTGGGGGAATCTGCGGGATCTTGGCCCCGGGAGTGGTCCTACTCGCTAGCGTGGACGGGTTGCTGGAGGGAGGCCAGGTTGATGACGACGCTGGTCGTGGGGTTTCGGCTGGGCAATGACACGACCAGTCGGCAAGTGACGGCGCTGGTGACCGAGTCAGGTGTTCTGCATCGTGCCCAAGGTATCTACGGGAAGCTCCCCCGGGTGTCCCGGCCGGAACCTTCCCACGCCCTGACCACCCCGAATCCTGCCTTCCAGGGCGAGCACCCCTTGGCCCGCCCCATTGCCAGTCTGCGAGAACACCACGCTCGATACAGGGACAAGGGCTACACCCGCGCACTCATCCCGCCGGCTTCCGTGCGCCTCGACATCGAGGAACACCCCCTGCTTCCCGCAGTGCCCCACCATGAGCTCCTGCAGGCTTTCGTCGGGGCGGCCCCGAACACGCCGCAGCCTCTCGACGCCGCTATCAAGGCATTCCGTGCGACCCTCGGGCTACCCACCCGCCCCGCGAACGTCTCCTGGGCTCCCCGGGAGCAGCCCCTGCCGCCACGCGTCGATGCCATGCTCCGCACCCTTTCCCACGGAGCGGCCATCACCTCCCCGCAACGTCTGCCGGTCGGCTGGACCGTCACGGGCGATGGAGTGAAGCTGCACGTCGGCAAGACGGGCGAGACCATCGACCGGCAAGCGGTGATCGAGCTTCAGGCGGCACTCAGCGCGTGGCTCCGCTTCACAGGGAAGCCCGACGGCACTACCGACTGAGCGGAAGCCCCTACGCGGGCAGAGAGCTCTTCCGGCCGTGTGGAGGGCTTCCGAATCTGGAGATCACGACCGTGCGGGCGGTTCAGCCTGTCCATAGACGCGGAGGCGTTCCAGCAGCTCAGGCACTTTGTCGCCCTGGCGTCGGTAGAACGGCCGTTCCGGAGACCCCGACATCGTGTCGTCGACCATCATGGTGGCGAGGAACGCTGAGACCCGCGCCGGCGGAGGCAGCAGCCCTGCGCCCCATCCACTGCCGGCCATCACCAGGTCGAGGGTCGGGCACGAACTGCGTGTGGACGCGCCAGCCCGACACCGAGTTCCACCACACGCCGAGTTCTTCCAGGTCCGGGCCGTAGTGGCGGGTGGTGAACTCGAAGGGGATGTCGATCGAGCCGTCCGCCTCGCCGTCGATGTCGTCGGGTGAGGGATCCGGCGGGATGCTCGAGCCGGCGGCAGGTACCCCGTCCGCGGCCAACTGGGCCACCACAGCAGCGAGATACGGCTCAGCAGCAGCCGCCACGATCTCGTGGATGGCCGCCTCACTGTTCGCCACGGGACGGCTCCAGGTACCGGCTCGCCTCGATCAGGAAGAGGTGCCCCTTGTCGCCGTACAGGGCGGCCAGCAGCAATGCGACGGCCGCCGCGTCACTGGGCTTACGCTCCAGGCCCGAGACGCTGTCCGGGAGGAAGAGCCATTCCTGAAGGTCCTGGGTGGCCTGCCCCCAGGGACTGGAGTCCCGGTCGTGGAAGGCGACCGTGCCCAGGGCCGCCAACACCTGCTCATGCCCGACATCGACTATCTCCGGCATGAGCGGGGCAGTGATCCGGACCGACCACTTCTCGGGATCACCCAGGTCCGGACCCTTCCCGGTCTTCTTTCGCTGCTCCTTCCATTCTTCGAGGCGGTCGTAGCTGGCGAACTCCTCGCCGTCGTCGAGGAACGGCATCAAGGGCAGGGCCTGCTCGGCCAGCTTGCTGGTGACGGCTGCATCTACGAACACGTACGTCTCCCTCCCGGCCGTCCCTCGCGGTGCGGCCCGTCAACTGTGATCTTCCAGTAACGCGCTGCCCGCGGGGCAGGCAGGAACCAGCGACCGCACACCCTCCGAGTCCGATGACTCCCAACAACAGGGTCTGCACGCGGCCGACGGTATCGCTGCCTGGCCGTGTGCGTCATGAACGCTCCCCCTTCGTTCCGCCCAGGGTCGCGGGGGCGCGCTGGAAAGAGCGAGCGGCACGGGTCCCCCGCCCGCCCCTGCGCCCGCCATGGAGCAGGCGGGTGCCGGCCGCCCGCAGGACCACGCCTTGGTCGTCTGAGCCACCGCCCACGACGTGGAAGGGTTGGCCGCGTCACCTACAACGGTGACGCGGAGGTCAGCCGCGCCATGGTGGGATGACGCCCTCGGTTTCCCTTCCGAGCAGCGGCGCCAGGTGCTCGGCCATCACGAGCAAGGTCCGGTCCGAATAGACCGGACCTATGAGCTGCGCACCGATCGGGAGGCCGTCGGTGCCGTGCGCAATGGGCATGACGAGGCTGGGCAGGCCGATGTGGCTGGTGAGGTTGGCCCAGCCGGTCTGGTCGAAGAAGCTCCGTTCGGCGCCGTCGATCGTGAGGGATCGGCTCCGGGCCGGGATCGCGGCGGTAGGCGCTGCGGGCGTTATGAGGACGTCGTACTGGCCGTCGGCGAAGAACCGGTGCCACGTCTGCTGGAGCCGGAGGCGCTCCTCGTTGGCGCGGAGCCAGGTGCGGTGTGTCTGCGTGCGGTGGCGGAGAATGGCGGCGCGTGGGCTCGCGTCGCCGGTGTGCAGGTCACGGACGGCGGCGAGTTCGGCCGCGCCAGCGGCGTCGTCGGTGGTGGCCGTCGTGGTGGCGTGGAGGAGTTGCTCGAAGAGGCGGAGGGAGTCGGCGAAGCTGACCGGCCCCGTGGTGCGGTGGACACTGGCGCCGACGGAGGCCAGTGTCCGTCCGAGGACGGCGAGGGCGTCGGCGGTGTTGCGGTCGATGGGGCAGCTCGCGTCGTCGGCCCACACCGCCACGCGGAGTCGGCCGATCGGGCGCTGCGCCGTGGGCAGCGTGACGCTCCAGGGGGTGTTCTCGTCGGGTGACGGTGTCGTCAGTGCGGCGAGGAGCAGGTCGAGGTCGTGGGGGTGGCGGGCCAGGGGGCCGGGGGTGACCATGTCGCTGCTGGTGATCCATCCCGGCGGGCGGGGGATGTGGCCGCGGGCTGGGATGAGTCCGTGGGTGGGGCGCAGGCCGTAGACGCCGCAGTAGTGGGCGGGGAGCCGCAGGGAGCCGGCGAGGTCGCTGCCGAGGTCGGCGGGGGTCAGGTGTGCGGCGACTGCTGCGGCGGGGCCGCCGGAGGAGCCGCCGGTGGTGTGTTTGGGGTCGTGTGGGTTGAGCGTGGGGCCGAACAGGGCATTGTCGGTGTGCAGGTCCTGACAGTACGCCGGGGTGTTGGTCTTGCCCATGATGACGGCACCTTGGTGGCGGAGCCGGGCGACAGCGTCGGCGTCGCGTGCCGGGACGTGGTCGGCGAGATCTTCGGCGCCGCTGGTGGTGCGCAGGCCGGCCGTCTCGAAGCTGTCCTTGATCGTGAGGGGAAGGCCGTCGAGGACGCCAGTGCTCTCGTTGCGAGCGCGGCGTTCGTCGGCTGCGTGCGCGGCGGCTCGGGCCGCGCCGTCGTCTCGGGTGACGACGGCGTTGATCTGGCTGGCGTCTATCTGGGCGAGGTGTAGGTCGAGCAGTTCGCGGCTGGAGATCTCGCCGCGGTGCAGGGCCTGGAGTTGGACGTTGGCGGGCTGGTGGGTGAGGTCGTTCGTCATGCGGAGACTCGCTCAGGGTGGGGGCCTCGTGCGGGCTGGCGGGGCAGGTGGCGCGCGACGTCGAGGAGAGCGTCGATGTCGTCCGGGGGCCCGGCAGTCTGGCGTTCGGAGTCCGCGAATTCGGTGAGCTGGTCGGTTGCCGGGCGGGTGCCGGCGGCCCGGGCGGCGATCCCGGCGAGGATCTGGTCAGCCGTGACGGCAGCGGAAAGCTCCTGTCCGTGAAGCCCTCGGACCCGATGACGGGCTTCGCTGGTTTCGCGGACGGAGGCGTCGAGGTATTGGCGGATCACGAACCGGCCGTCCCGGATCTCGACGGCTCGGCGGTAGAGCCGGATCGAGATGCGGCGGAAGTGACGCCTCTGGGCCGGGTCGACCCGATCGATAGGCAGCTCGATCTCAGGCGCTTCGCTGTAGAACGCCAGCCACAGCGGGCGCAAGCCGTTGTACCTGCGGTATTGCTCGATCCGGTACTGGACGGTCTGGGCTTGGTCCCTGATGGTGGGCACGAGCCAGCCGATGAGCGTGAGCATGGCGCCGACATCGCCGCAGGTCCAGGCGAAGCTCTCCCACTTGGCGAGGGAGGTGTTGAAGGCGCCGGCGATCACGTTGCCGATGCGGACAGCGCTGTATCCGAGGGTGACGGTTGCGCCGAGGGCGACGATACGCAGGCCGACGCGGACGGAACCGCGAGTGCTGCGGCGGGCCAGCTGCCAGCAGGCGCGGGCGAGGAAGAGTTCGCCGATGGTGTAGGCCGTGACGTACAGGGTGAGGTACGCGGCATACCAGTCGTCGTGCGCGTAGTAGAGCGTGAAGTCGATCGGATGCGACGCGCTGGGCGTCAGCAGGGCGAACAGCACCAGCAGCCCCGCGATCACCGTGAAGCCGGCCCCGAGCCAGCGGCGACTGCGTCGGCGGGCGACCTCGGGCGGGGAGGCCCAGTACGTGAGAACCACCTGCTGGCAGGCCAGGAGCGCGACGACGCAGCCCTGCGCGAGGGGCACGGAGATGTTGACGGTGCCGAGCACGCGGTCGAGATAGTTCCACATCGGCGTGATGGAGAACAGGAACGACAGCCCTGACAGCAGGAAGACGGCGGCCAGCGCGGTCGAGGCGGGGTCGCGGCGCCGGGTCGGCACGTCCCGCAGGAGGCAGAGGAAGCCGAGCGCGGCGACGACGAGGCTGATCGGATGGAGCAGGTCCTTCACGACAGAGCCTCCCGTCGACGCAGAAGGGTGTGCGTGACCCGGTCCTGGACGTCGTCGCCGGAGGACTCGTCGCCGCGCAGCCACCGGTCGATGATCCGGCGCTGGAGCAGCGAAGCAAGGAGTTCGGTGTCCCGCTCCTCGTCATCGTGGTACTTGGTACGTCCCAGCATCATCTGAACGGTGGCCGCGTCCACGCTGGTGATGAAGGCCGGAGCCAGCGCGGACACCGGACGGTGCTCGTGATGACCAAGCAGGAGGTGGCTGAACTCGTGGGCGATGATGTGGTCCTGGTGCAGGGAGCTGGTCCGGGGGTCGTAGAAGACATGAACAGCACTCTCCGTGACGGCACATGCCCCGCACACCGAGGGCGCCTGCTCCCGGGGCTCTAGGACCACCTTCCGTCCCGTGCGGCGTGAGACCTCGTCGCTGAGGTCGCGGATATTGGTGACGTGCGGGAGTTGCAGCTCGGCCAAGAGGTCAGGCCGGCGCAACCTACGTGCGGACCACATTGCTTTTCCTTGATCACTTACTGAACAGAGCCGTTTTATGCGCCAGTTGAGGGCGGCAACCCCTCGGATTTTCGTACGCTCTCGACGATCCCCAGGACGGCATCCTTGCCGTCCGCCGAGACGTCGGATAGGCGAAGAAGAACGTTTTTGATCTTTGCGTCGCGAAGCAGTGCGAGCAACTCAAGCTCCTGCACTGTCTTTTCGGCGACGGCGTCATCGAACCAATAGGCGGGATCCACACCAAAAAACCCTGCGAGCGCTTCGAGATGACGCTTCGTCGGGTTATCGCGCTGCCCGGTCCGCAAGAGCCACAGGTACTGCGCCGACAGCTTTCCCAGCCCACGCTTCTCCATGAGTTCCGCCACCTCAGCGTTGCTGAAGGGGCCGCGGTCGGCTGGGTGCACCGTGTCGAACAGGCGGTTAAGGCGGTCCATGAGCCCCTTGGGGTTCACCTGACCCTGGGTCGAATCTTTCATGATCCTTTCCTGGGTGAGCTTCGTCGTCACTTCGACCACCCTACCTCGCCATAAACACCAGTTGACGGCGCGATCCCGTGTATGGAAAGTTCTTCCTCACCAGCACGTTTCCGTGTGGCACGCACTGCCTGTTTCAGGTCGGACTGTCCGTTTCTACCGGCAGGAGTATGCCGGGTGACGTGGCGCATGCCACATTCTCCCAGCGACATACGTCACGTCTGGCAGGCCATATTGATCTTCGACCGGAAAGCGCGGGGGCGACCGTGGAAACACCTCAGCCACATCGTTTTTCCGCCGTGGAAAATATCCGACACCCGCTTCAATTCGGACACAATGGCACGCTCTCGGCGTTTCAGGGTAGCCGCAGCAACGGTGCCCCTCGACGCCAGGGGCGGCCAGTGCCGAGTCCCACGCGCGGCTTCGGTGACGGATGGCATGGTGACTCTCTGCAACCAGTACAGGGGGTGAGCCAGTACGGAGTTATGAACCGAGCCTGGATCTTGACGCGGGTTCGTGCGTATGTCCGGGCGGCCACCAGTGCGCCTCACCCGACCTCCGGCCGCCGAAGTGACCCATCCCGGCGAACCAGACAAAGATCACCGTTGGGGCCCCGGCGAGGCTTGGCTTAAATGCTATGACCAGCCAGTTCAACAACCGTGGTCACATGAGACACGAGGGGCCGCCGTGAAGATCATCTCCGAATCCGTCGGGGCGATCATGGTGCTACCCGTGTCCCGGCCTGCCGCCCTCACCCGCAGGCGCAGGTGCCGACGCCCTCCTGCACGACTTGTAGAGAGTCCTTTAGCAAGGTCTGGATCTTGCGCCACAGCCTGCATATGTTCGTCGTCCCCCGCCGGGCACCCCGCCCAGCGGCAGACGGCATAAGGAGCCATACGCGGAACACGCGATCCAGCAGGGCTGTATAGCCCCGAAAACAGCGACGGCGCCCATGGAGCCACTAACTCCCGGACGCCGACCGCCTGATGGCACTCCCGCCCCGGCAAGGGCGGAGATCACCCACCTTTACCGCACCGGACCTTTCCTACGGGCACCCCGGCGCGGCTTTCACTACGGAGGAGAGTCTTACATGCCGCCTGCCCTGCGCAAAGGGCCGGTGCTCCCGGCTTGCGCGGCAGCTGCCCCCGCTCACCTGTCTCCCGGGTCGTCGGCACCCTCGCTCACGCGCCTCGTGAAGGCGGTGTCCCGATGAGCGGGCAGGCACGCAAGTGGGTGTGGGAGAGCAGCGCCAGCCGTGGCACGGCCCGCCTGGTCCTGCTGTCGATCGCCGACCGGATCCCCGACGCGCAGTGCGTCGCCTACGCGTCCGTCACCGAGCTGATGGAGCGGACCAACGCCAGCCGCAACGCCGTGCGCACCTCGCTGGCCCTGCTGGCGGACGCTGGCGAACTGGAGATCCTCAACGACTACGAGGGCCCTCAGCACAGCACGGTCTACCGCATGCCGCGCCCGGCCGCCTGGCTCGCAAAGGTCGCGGCGGCCCAGAAGGCCGACCCCGACCTGCGCGTCGAGGACGTCGAACCCCTGACGGACACCGACCCCGCCCCCTCCCTGAAGGACCTGGACGAGGAGCGGCTGCGCAAGCACCGCATCTGGCGCACCGCAGGGTCAGAATCGGACCCCCGTCGTCAGAATCTGGCCGGGTCAAAATCTGCACCCCCTCGTCAGAATCTGACCCCTCCCCGGGTCAGAAACCGACCCCCCTCCGGGTCAGAATCTGACCCCCAGAACTGTAGTGAACCGAAGGTGAACCGTAGGTACAGCAGCAGTAGTGCTGCCGACCTCACCTCGGCCACCGACTGGCAGGTCGACGACGCGAGCCTGTCCTGGGCCCAGCAGCAGGGACACCTGGAACGCCTCGGCGAGCAGGGCCTGCAGGCCGCCGACGCGAAGTGGCGCCATTACCGCGCCGCCTGGAGCCCTCGCTCCGCCGCTGCCTGGGCTGCCGACTGGCGGTCCTGGATCGACCGCGAGCACACCCCCACACCACAGCGCCCGAACCTCTACGCCCTGCCCGGCGGCAGCCCCGCCCCACAGGCCGGCATGACCCGCTCCGAAGCGCACATGGCCGCCCTGCTCGCCGCCGTCGACGAACCGACTGGAACGGAGTAACTACCTTGGACCGCCGCGAAGTTGCTGCCGTACTCACCTACGTCGGGCGCCTGGACCCGCGCACCATCCGCACCGACGCGGGCGAAGCCCGCGAGCAGCTCGCCATGTGGCACGAGCTGCTCGGCGACGTGCCCATGACCACCGGCCAGGGCTGGGATGTGCTCGACGTGGTGCGCAAGCGCGTCGTCGCCTCCCCGTACCCGATCCTGCCCGCCGACGTGGCCCGCGAGTGGAACGCCCACTACCGCGACCGCCTGGGCCGGCACACCGATCCGACACCGAGGGCCGACCCCGACGACCCGCAAGCCTGGCGGGCGGAGCTTGTCGCGACCCGCGACGCCGTCGTGACCGGGCGGATCGCGCCGTCGCCGCACCGCGGGGTGACGACCGGGGAACCCCACCCCGGTCTGAAGAAAATGCTCAAAGCCGTCGGCACCTACGTCCCGGACGCCCTACGAGCCGAACTCGCGCCCTTCCGACCGGCCCGCGCCGCCCGCGAGGCCGCCATCGCCGCCGGAGGCCCCGACATCTTCAGCGTCCCGTGCGAGAGGTGCCGTGCCCCGAAGGGCGAGCCCTGCCGCGAACGCAGCGGTGGAGGTGTCCGCAACCGGAACACCAAACCGCGCGTCGAGCCGCATCCGGTCCGCGTCGAGGGCGCCCTGGCCGCTCAGGCACAAGCCATACCCGCCTGAACCCGCCCTCTCCTCTCCACCGAAACGTTCCGCCTTGCGTACGGCCCGCCAGCCGTACCCCGAGCCCGCCTCGCAGCGCCCGCCGCACCCCGCCTCCATCGGTGCCGAGCGACCCGCGCCGGCCGAGGCGCCCTCCGGAGACTGCCTTGCGTCACATCACCACCAACGACACCCCGCCCCCAACCATCCGGGGCATCGCCGACCACAGCTGGCAGGCCCGCGGCCTGTGCCGAGGCATGCCCGCCAAGGAAATCGACGAACTGTTCTTCCACGCGGCCCGCGCCCGCGCGGCCATCGACGTAGCCAAGTCGATCTGCGGCCGGTGCCCGGTGAAGAAGGCGTGCTTCGACTACGCCCTCGACAACGAGATCCGCCAAGGCATGTGGGGCGGGCTCACCGAAGCCGAGCGCCGACCGTGGCACGCCAAGGTCAACAAGCGCCTGGACTACAGCCGGGTGAAGGCGGCCTTCGAGGGGCGCGACGTCCACCTCAGCGACGCCGAACGCGAGGCCGTCACCCGCCACGCCTACGTCCGCGGCTGGAGCCCCGAGCGCCTCGCGTACGCCCTGCGCCTCGACCTCGACTGGGCGCGCGACCTGATGCGCAACGCCGCCCACGCCGTCTCGGACCGCGACCGCTACTGGGACCGGCTCGACGAGAGCGAGCCGGCCGACGAGGAGACCACTGAGGACGAGGACGCCGCCTCGCCGGTGGAGGTGCCCCGCCAGGTGCAGACCGGCTCCCTGATCGCCGCCCTCCGAAAGGCCGCATGACAAACCCCATCGCCATGTCCCTGCCCTACGGCATCGAGCCCGTCTACGTGGTCGCGGCCGTCGGGCTGCTCGCCCTCGCGCTTGCCGGCTGGTCGATCCGGCGTAACCGGAACCGGGCGGACGGCAAGCGCGTCGGCACCCCTGCGGTCTGGGTCTCGGCCCTCGCCGCCCTCAACTGCACCATCTACTCCGGCGACACCAGCTGGCGGTTCGCCGCCGACTACCTCGACATGGCCGGCACGGTGGAGCGGGCCATGATGTTCAGCGCGGGTGAGGCGGCGCTGTTCGCGACGGCGCTGATGGCGCGGCAGAACCTGAAGACGCTGGGAGCGCCCGGCCTGCCCGGCGCCCTGGTCTGGGTGATCACCGGGGTGCAGGTCATCCCGGCGTACGCCGAGTCGGGCACGGTGGGCGGCACCGTGCGGGCCTTCGTCGGCCCGGTCATGGCCGCCGTACTCTGGCACCTGGCCATGGGCATCGAGCTGCGGCTGCACAAGCCGGACGCCACCTCGCAGGGGCTCCTGGCCACGCTCGGACGCGAAGCTCGAGAGCGACTCCTTTCCCGGCTGGGCATTGCCACTCGCAACCGCGATGCCGCGCAGATCACGAAGGACCGCGCGACGCGGCGGGCAGTGGCACTGGCCGCCCAGCTGGCCGCGATGTCGCCAGCGGATCGCGAGAAGGACACCAGGATCGCCCGTCGGCTCCAGTCGGCTCTCGCCCGAGCCGGGGTCGGCAACGATCCTCAGCAGCGTCAGGCTCTCCTGGAGCAGCTGGCCGCCCGTCGGCACGCGGTAGCCCTCGCCACCGTCGATCTGCCCTCGCCCTGGGAGCAGGACGTGCACGGCCAGGACGACGCTCGCGAGGAGCGGTCCCCGTCCCCGTCCCCGGTGACCCTGCCGCCGGACGAAAAGAAGGTCGATCGGCGGCTGGGCACGGTCCCCAACGACGGTCCCCAAACCGCCGGGGACGGGGACCGTGCGGAATCGGGGACGGGGACGGAGAGCGAGGGGGACCGTCCCCACACCGTCCCCGGCAGCAACGGGGACGGCGAACACCCCGACACCGAAACGGGGACGGAACCCGAAGGGGACCGTCCCCACACCGTCCCCAACGACAACGGGGACCGCGTCCATATGCCCGGCTCGAGCCTCCTGAGCAAGGGCGCAGCGGCGCCGATCGGGGACCGAGACGACGTGCCCGTCAGGGCCGAAGAGGCTGACGCCGACGTGGATGGCAGTGCCGTAGACGCCCACGAAGGTGCTGCTCAGGGCGGTACGGGACCGTCCCCGGCAGCCGTCCCCTACGGCGACGAGGGCCGGGAGCACCCGGACACCGAAACGGGGACGGAACCCGAAGGGGACCGTCCCCACACCGTCCCCAACGACAACGGGGACCGCGAACACCCGGACACCGAAACGGGGACGGAACCCGAAGGGGACCGTCCCCACACCGTCCCCAACGACAACGGGGACCGCGAACACCCCGACACCGAAACGGGGACGGAGACCGAAGGGGACCCTCCCCACACCGTCCCCGGACGTCGGAAGTCGAAGCCAAAGACGAAGGCGCAGCGGAGTCGGCCGGGGGGCGGGAAGTCCAAGCGCCCTCGGCGGAACCAGCTAAGCGTCGAGGAGCGGGTCGCGATCGTCCGGCCCCGCGTCCCCGAAAAGCTGGAGCGCGACGGCAACGCCTCCATCACCCGTCCCCAGCTGCGCGAGATCTATCGCGACCTGGGACTTCCGGGCGGCCGGAACGAGAGCCTGACGCCCGTCCTGGAACGACTGCGCGCCGAAGCAAGGAGCACCCAATGAAGACCTGCCACAGGTTCGCCACCATCAAGGCGGGCTTCGAGCGGGACGCCAGCTTCCTGAGCGCCCACGCCGAGCGCCACCAGGGATCCGCGCCGGCCAAGACCAGCGCGAAGAACGCCGTCACGGTGAAGCGCAACATGGCGCTGGCCCTCAACACGCACCTCGACCGCTGTCGCGAGTGCGGCTGACACCTGCAAAGCAGCAGGTCACACACCTGAATCCGCATTCCGCATGATGGCCCGGCCTCGGTCGGGCCACCGCTCCTGCCACGAAAGGATCGCCATTCCTGCCCGCCAGCCAAGCACCCACATCCCGTCGACCGCCGAGGCCGGCGCCTGGGCCGACGTGCTCGTGCGCCACCAACTGCTGCACGCAGCCGTCCTGGCCCCCACCGGCCAGTGGCTCGTCCAGCACCACCCCGACGCGCCCGTCCGCGTCCCCGACGGCACGACCGCCATGGTCGACCTGGCCGCCGAGATCCAGCACGGCATCCGCACCACGAGGAACCACACCCGATGACGAACCCGACAACAAGCCCGGCTCCCTCGCCCGATGAGCGGGAAGCCAACTCGACCTCAGCGCAAGCAAGTTGTAGGTTCGGACACTCCCCCGCGGGGGGGGTGTGCGGACCAGTACCCCCCCCCGGGGGGGGGGGGGGCGGCGCCCGCCCC
>NZ_JBHXNW010000017.1:106802-128233 GCF_042717365.1 Streptomyces sp. NPDC058534 | reverse complement strand
AGAATCAGTAGGAAACGCATTCAATGGGAGGAAACCTGGCCCGAAATTCTGCGGATCAACCACACATCTGATAAATAGCGTTGCTCGGCCTGTTTAAGCGAAAGCCCCAACAGTTGAAGACCCTGCGCGCCGGTCACCTCGGCAAGGGCCTCCCCACCGGCCGCGCGGTCGCCACCACCGCCGGCGACCTGGACGCACGCTGGGTCATCCACACGGTCGGCCCGGTGTACAGCACCACCGAGGACCGCTCCGACCTCCTCGCCTCCTGCTACCGCGAGTCCCTCCACCTCGCCGACGAACTGGGCGCCCGCACGGTCGCCTTCCCGGCCATCTCCACCGGCGTCTACCGCTGGCCCATGGACGACGCGGCCCGCATCGCCGTCGAAACGGTCCGCGCCACCAGGACCTCGGTGACGGAGGCCCGCTTCGTCCTCTTCGACGACCGCGCGTACGACGCGTTCACGGCGTGGGCCGGCTGACCGGGTTCCCCAGCGACACCCCCGCCACCAACGCCCCCGCCACCAACGCCCCCGCCACCAACGCCCCCGCCACCAGCGCCCCGCTCACCCACAGCGGCCCCGCCGCCCCGGCCGGGGTGTGGAGCGTCGTCGCGGCGAGGACGGGGCCCGTGGCGGCGCCGGTGTTGAGGGCCGCGGTCGCGTACGAGCCGGCCATGGTGGGGGCCCCTGAGGCCGCGTAGAGCACCCGCGTGATCAGTGTGCTGCCCACCGCGAAGGACAGGGCGCCCTGCGTGAAGACCAGGAGGAGCAGCGCGGTGGGCCGGTCCGCCAGGACGGCCAGGGCCGGCCAGCCGAGGAGCAGTGGCGGGCCGCAGGCGGCGACGACCGCGCCGGGACGCCGGTCGGACAGCCGGCCGGCGACGGTGACGCCGGTGAGGGAGCCGGCTCCGAAGAGGACCAGGGCCACCGTGACCCACAGTTCGCCCAGCCCGGCGATGTCGGTCACGACCGGCGCGAGGAAGGTGAGGCTCGCGAAGGTCGCCGCGTTGACCAGCGCGCCGAGCAGCATGACCACCAGCAGCCGCGCGTTCTTGAGCTGGGCGAGTTCCCGGCGCAGGGGCGGGCCGGCGGCCGGGTTCCGCGGCCCGGGTCGGGCCGGGACGCCGGTGAGGATGCCGACGGCCGCGGGCAGACAGAGGGCGGCGACCGCCCAGAACGTGGCCCGCCAGTCGAGCAGCGTGCCGAGCAGCGATCCGCCGGGGACACCGGCGATCGTGGCCACCGTGGTGCCCGACAGCAGGACGGCGAGCGCGCGGCCCTTGCGGTCCGGCGGGACCAGTGTGGCGGCGGTGGTCAGCGCCACGGCGAGGAATCCGGCGTTGGCGAGCGCCGCGACGACCCTGGTCGTGAAGAGGAGCGGGAAGCTGGACGTGACGGCACCCGCGACATGGGCCGCCAGGAAGACCAGGACGCAGCCGAGCAGGCTCGCTCGCGCGGGCAGGTTACGGGCGAGGGCCGCCATGAGCGGCGCCCCGACGACCATGCCGACCGCGAAGGCCGACGTGAGGGTGCCCGCGGTGCCTACGCTCACGTCGAGGCCGGCGGCGATGTCCGGCAGGAGGCCGGCCAGCATGAATTCCGAGGTGCCCATGGCGAAGACGGCCACGGCGAGCAGGTAGAGAGGGAGAGGCATCGAGTGGCTCCGGGGTGAGGAGAGGAACGAGGAGTCATCTCGTCACCGCGGCCGGCCCGCCCCCGAAGGCGCACCCGTCGGACCGCGGAAGGCGGTTCGACGACGGGACTGGACTACGGGGCTGTGAACTGCGGACTAGTGGTTCAGGGGGCCGACGGCGTGACCGTAAGCCCCCACCCTGTCCGACTCAGGGCTCGACATGGCCCGCACGCTACCCGACCGCTCCCCGCGCGGGCATCCCGGTTTCCGTGCGGGGCGTCCCTGGGTGCTCCCGTCCCCGACGGCTGCGCCTTCGCCGTCCGCTGCGACCGGGCGACCGACGCCTGTGCCGTACTGCCGCCGCTGACCGGCACGGCCACCTGCCACCACCCGCACGCCGCGCTCCCGGAGGCCGCCGACCGTGCTTGAACTGCGCACCGTGACCGCCGGATACGCCCGCAACGCCCCCGTCTTCCGGGACGTCACCCTGTCCGTCGCGCCGGGGGAGGCCGTCGGACTGCTCGGCCCCAGCGGCTGCGGCAAGTCCACCCTCGCCCGCGTCGCCGCCCTGCCGCACCAGCCCGAGGCCGGCACCCTGGTCGTCGACGGCACACCCGTACGGCGCTGGCGCCACCGCGCCCCGCGCGCGCGACGCACCGCCTTCGGCGTCGTCTTCCAGCAGGCCCGGCTCTCCGCGGACCCCCGGCTGACCCTCGCCGACCTGATCGCCGAACCGCTGCGCGCCACCGGGCGGCGCGAGGACGCCGCCGTCCGGGTCGCCGAACTGGCCGCCACCGTCGGGCTGACCACGGACCTGCTGACCAGGCGCCCGCACGAGGTCAGCGACGGCCAGTTGCAGCGCGCCTGCCTGGCCCGCGCCCTGGTGCTGCGCCCGCGCCGGCTGGTGTGCGACGAGATGACGGCGATGCTCGACGCCTCGACCACGGCCGCCCTGGTGCGGGTCGTGCAGGACTACCGGGCCGCCACCGGCGCCGGGCTGCTGGCCGTCGGCCACGACCGCGCCCTCCTGGACCGCTGGTGCGACCGCACCGTCGGGTGGGCGACCCTCACGCGTCCCTGAGGATCGGCCCCTCGCTCAGGAACCAACAGAGTCCCACGGGGTAATTGATTCGTTTGTGTGCGGGTCCTAGGGTGACCCTGACTCAGTAGTCGCCGCGTCACCGGCAGTTGTGAACCATCACAGTGTCAACTGCTTCCACAGCACCGTGTGTTGAGCCGCCCCCGAAACCCACGGAAGGCCACGGTCATGCCGCACTCGCCCGTGTCACCCGCCGGATCCCCGGCCCGCCCGCCCCGCCCCGTCGTCAGCCGCCGCCGTCTCATGGAGGGCGGTGCCGCCGTCCTCGGCGCCCTCGCCCTGTCCGCGTCGCCCGCCGGAGCGCACGCGGCCGGGCGGCGGCCGGAGCCCGCCGCGCCCCGGGAGTGGAACGACTTCGGCGTCTTCCGGCTCGGGACCGAACCCCCGCACACCACGCTCATGCCGTACAAGGGCGTCGAGCAGGCCCTGGCCGCCGACCGCACCCGCTCGCCGTACCGGCAGAGCCTGGACGGCACCTGGAAGTTCGCCTACGCCGACCGCCCCGAGGACCGGGACGCCGACTTCCACCGCACCGACACCGACGACGGCGACTGGGAGACGATCCCCGTCCCGTCCGTGTGGCAGCTGCACGGCCACGACTTCCCGATCTACCTGAACATCACCTACCCCTACTGGGGCCCCAACGGCCTCGGCGAGGACCCGCAGCCGCCCACCCCGCCGACCCGTTACAACCCGGTCGGCCAGTACCGGCACACCTTCACCGTCCCCCGCGACTGGACGGGCCGCCGCACCTTCCTCCACTTCGAGGGCGTCAAGTCCGCCCACTACGTGTGGATCAACGGCGAACTGGTCGGCTACGACGAGGACTCCTACACCCCCTCCGAGTACGACATCACCGACCACCTGAAGCCCGGCACCAACCAGATCGCCGTGGAGGTCTACCGCTACGCCGACGGCGACTGGCTGGAGGACCAGGACATGATCCGGCTGAGCGGCATCTTCCGCTCGGTCTACCTCTACTCCACCCCGGCCGTGCACCTGCGCGACTTCAAGCTGGACACCCCGCTGAACGACACGTACACCGCCGCCGAGCTGGCCGTCACCGCGAGCGTGCGGGCGTACGGCGACGGCGGCACCGGCCGCTACACCGTCGAGACCCAGCTCTACGACGCGCGCGGCCACGCCGTATGGTCCCGCCCCCTCCAGCAGCCCGCCGACCTCGGCACGGCCGGCGCCGGCGAGGACGTCACCGTACGCGCCGCCAAGGTGGTGCCCGAGCCCAGGCTCTGGTCGGCCGAACACCCGTACCTGTACACGGCCGTGCTGCGCCTGCGGGACCCGGCGGGCAAGGTGGTCGAGACCCTGTCGCACCGGGTCGGCCTGCGCGAGTTCGCGCTCAAGGACGGGCTGATGCGGATCAACGGCCGGCCCGTCTCCTTTCGCGGCACCAACCGGCACGAGATGCACCCGTCCCGCGGCACCGCCCTCACCCGCGAGGACATGGCCGAGGACGCCAGGATCATCAAGCGGACGAACATCAACAGCGTCCGCACCTCGCACTACCCCAACAACCCGTACTGGCTGGAACTGGCCGACGAGTACGGCCTCTACATCGTCGACGAGACCAACCTGGAGACCCACGGCATCCGCGACGAGTACCCCGGCGACCACCCCGACTGGACCGAGGCGTGCGTGGCCCGCGCCCAGAACATGGTCCACCGCGACAAGAACCACGCCTCGGTCGTCATCTGGTCGCTGGGCAACGAGGCGGGCGGCGGCAGCACCTTCACCGCCATGCACGACTGGATCCGCTCCTACGACCCCACCCGCGTCATCCAGTACGAGGGCGACGACCGCCCCGGCATCAGCGACATCCGATCGGAGATGTACGACACCCCGCAGCGCGTCGAGCAGCGCGCCCGGGACACCTCGGACACCCGGCCGTACGTCATGATCGAGTACGCCCACTCGATGGGGAACTCCACCGGCAACTTCAAGAAGTACTGGGACGTCGTACGCGCCCACGACGTGCTCCAGGGCGGATGGATCTGGGACTTCGCCGACCAGTCCCTCTACACCCCGGTCCCCGCCCGCACCCTGCTCACCGAGTCCGGACCGGCCGCACTGCGCGGCGAGATCCTGGCCACCCGTGGCAGGCTGGACCGGGAGAAGGGCCTGACCGGCATCACGGTCTTCGAGCGCGACGACAGCCTCGACCTCCGGGACTCCCTGACCCTGGAGGCCTGGATCACCCCGCACGTGACCGGCTACCACCAGCCGATCATCGCCAAGGGCGACACCCAGTACGCGCTCAAGCAGAACAACCGGAAGCTGGAGTTCTTCATCCACTCCGAAGGCCAGTGGATCACCGCGAACTGGGACGTGCCGGACGACTGGACCGGCCGCGAGCACCACCTCGCCGGTGTCTTCGACGCGGACGCCGGGACACTGACCCTCTACGTCGACGGCGTGGTACGGGCCACCCGCACCACCGACCGGCGCCCCAGCGGCAACACCGCACCCCTCGCCCTCGCCACCGACGCCGACGCGCAGACCCGCGAGTTCAGCGGCACCCTCCGCCGCGCCCGCGTCTACGCCCGAGCCCTCGCCGCCACCGAACTGGCCCGCGACGACCGCGGTCCGGACGACGACGGCGTGCGGTTCTGGTTCGACGCCGCCACGGTGAAGACCCAGAAGAAGCGGCCCGGGGAGAAGACGTTCCTCGCGTACGGCGGCGACTGGGGCGACAACCCCAACGACGGCGCCTTCGTGGCCGACGGCATCGTCATGGCCGACCGCGGACACACCGGCAAGACCGCCGAGGTCAAGCGCGTCTACCAGGCGATCCACGCCACCCGCCGGCCCGGTGGCGACCCCGGCGCGGTCACCCTCACCAACGAGTACCTGTTCACCGGCCTGCGCGAGTTCGACGGCCGGTGGGAACTCGTCGCCGACGGCCAGGTGGTGCGGCGCGGAAAGCTGACCCGGGACCAGCTCGACGTGGCGCCCGGGACCGGCAAGGACATCACCGTCCCCGTCCGGCTGCCGGACGACGCCGAAGACGGCACCGAGTACTTCCTGGAGCTGTCCTTCACCACCAAGGACTCCACGCCGTGGGCGAAGGCGGGCTTCGAGGTGGCCCGGCAGCAGCTCCCCGTCGGCCCCGAAGCCCCCGCCGCGGCCCCCGTACGGCTCGCGAGCGTCCCGGCCCTGCGCCACGACGACCGCGACAACAACGTCAGGGTCCGCGGCAAGGGCTTCTCCGTCACCGTCGACAAGCGCACCGGCACCATCACCTCCTACGAGGCGAAGGGCACCCGGCTGCTCACCTCGGGACCCGCGCCCAACTTCTGGCGGGCGCCCACCGACAACGACAAGGGCAACGGCCAGCACACCCGCAACCAGACCTGGCGCGACGCCGGCACCCGCCGCGAGGTCACGGACGTGGCCGTGCGCACCCTCGGAGAGCGTGCCGTCGAGATCAAGGTCAGCGGCACCCTGCCCACTGCGGTGGAGTCGACGTACACCACCACCTACACGGTGTTCGGCAACGGCGAGATCAAGGTCGACAACACCCTGCACCCGGGCGCCGCGACCCTGCCCTACATCCCCGAGATCGGCACCCTGCTCTTCCTGCCCGGCCGCCTGGACCGCCTGCACTACTACGGGCGCGGCCCCGAGGAGAACCACTGGGACCGCAACACCGGCACCGACGTCGGCCTCTACTCCGGCACCGTCGCCGAGCAGTGGACCCCCTACATCCGCCCGCAGGAGAACGGCAACAAGACCGACGTCCGCTGGATCGCCCTCACCGACCGCCACGGGGTGGGCCTGCTCGCGTCCGGCGAACCGCTGCTGGAGGCCAACGCCTCGTACTTCACCCCCGAGGACCTGTCGGCCGGCGTCCGGCACGACTACCAGCTGACGCCGAGGGACGAGGTGGTCCTGCGCCTCAACCACCGCCAGATGGGCGTCGGCGGCGACAACAGCTGGGGCGCGCACACGCACGACGAGTTCAAGCTGTTCGCCGACCGGGACTACGCCTACACCTACCGGCTGCGCCCGCTGACGGACGTGAAGAAGGCGACGGCGGCCTCGCGGCGTCCCACGGCCACCGAGTAGCGGGGTATGGATGGGGGAGCCAGGGGCGCCCGGGCTCCCCCCCACCCGGCGATCCGGGCAGGCCCAGGAAGCGTGAGGTCCATGTCGGATTCTCGCCAGCGCCCGCCCGGCCGGTGGACCATCCTGGACCCATGCAGACGGGAATGCACACCGACACCGAGCGCTGCGTGCGCGCCGTCCGGTCCAAGGACGCGCGGTTCGACGGCTGGTTCTTCACAGCCGTCCTGACCACCCGCGTCTACTGCCGGCCCAGCTGCCCGGTGGTGCCGCCCAAGCCCCAGAACATGACCTTCTACCCGAGCGCGGCGGCCTGCCAGCAGGCCGGGTTCCGCGCCTGCAAACGCTGCCGCCCGGACACCAGCCCCGGCTCCCCCGAGTGGAACCAGCGGGCCGACCTCACCGCCCGCGCCATGCGGCTGATCGCCGACGGCGTCGTGGACCGCGAGGGCGTGCCGGGACTCGCCGCCCGCCTCGGCTACAGCACCCGGCAGGTCGAACGCCAGCTCCTCGCCGAGCTGGGCGCCGGACCGCTCGCGCTCGCCCGCGCGCAGCGTGCCCAGACCGCCCGGGTGCTGATCGAGACCACCCCGCTGCCCATGGCGGACGTCGCCTTCGCGGCCGGCTTCGCCTCCGTGCGCACCTTCAACGACACCGTCCGCGAGGTCTTCGCGCTCTCCCCGAGCGAACTGCGCACCCGCGCCCCGAAACACCGCGTCGCCGGCACCACCCCCGGCACCCTCTCCCTCCGCCTCCCCTTCCGCACCCCCCTCAACCCCGACAACCTCTTCGGCCACCTCGCCGCCACCGCCGTACCCGGGGTGGAGGAGTGGCGGGACGGCGCCTACCGCCGCACCCTGCGCCTCCCCTACGGTCACGGCGTCGTGGCCCTCACCCCCGGCCCCGACCACATCGCCTGCCGACTCACCCTCAGCGACCCGCGCGCCCTGACCGTCGCCATCAGCCGCTGCCGCCGGCTGCTCGACCTGGACGCGGACCCGACGGCGATCGACGACCAACTCCGCGCCGACCCGCTGCTCGCGCCGCTCGTCGACAAGGCGCCCGGCCGCCGCGTGCCCCGCACGGTGGACGAGGCGGAGTTCGCGGTCCGGGCGGTACTCGGCCAGCAGGTCTCCACCGCCGCCGCCCGCACCCACGCCGCCCGCCTGGTCACGGCGCACGGCGACCCGGTCGACGACCCGGAGGGCGGCCTGACCCACCTCTTCCCGTCGACGGCCGCACTGGCGGCGGTGGACCCGCAGACCCTGGCGATGCCGGGCACCCGCCGCACGACCTTCACCACCCTGGTCGGCCACCTGGCCGACGGCTCGGTCAACCTGGGCGTCGAGTGCGACTGGTCCGAGACCCGCGCCCGGCTCCTGGCGCTGCCCGGCTTCGGCCCCTGGACCGCCGACGTCATCGCCATGCGCGCCCTCGGCGACCCCGACGCCTTCCTCCCCACCGACCTCGGCATCCGCCGCGCCGCGGGAGAACTGGGCCTGCCCTCCACCCCGGCCGCGCTCACCGCCCGCGCGGCGGCCTGGCGGCCCTGGCGGGCGTACGCCGTCCAGTACCTGTGGGCGACCGACAGCCACCCGATCAACTTCCTGCCCGTGTAGGACCGTAAGGACAATCCAGTGGGAACCGGAACCGTGAAACAGCACACCGCCAAACAGCACACCGTGGTCGACAGCCCCTACGGCGCCCTCACCCTGGTCGCCGAGGACGGCGTCCTGTGCGGCCTCTACATGACCGACCAGCGCCACCGCCCGCCGGAGGAGACCTTCGGAACGCCCGACGACGCGCCGTTCGCGCAGGCGGAGGAGGAACTGACCGCGTACTTCGACGGCCGGCTGACCGACTTCACCCTCGACCTGTGCCTGAACGGCACCCCCTTCCAGCGCACGGTCTGGGACCAACTCCGCAGCATCCCGTACGGCGAGACCCGCACCTACGGCGAACTCGCCGACGCCCTCGGCAACCCGGCCGCCTCCCGAGCCGTGGGCCTCGCCAACGGCCGCAACCCGATCGGCATCATCGTCCCCTGCCACCGCGTCATCGGCGCGAGCGGCGGCCTCACCGGCTACGGCGGCGGCCTGGACCGCAAGCGCCGGCTGCTGGACTTCGAACGGGGGGCGGCGGGACCGGCGCCGTTGTTCTAGGGGAAAAGACGTTGCCCGCGTCGCGCGGGCGACGTTATGGTCACCGAACTCTGAGAACCACGCTCTCCAGAACCATGTCGCAGAACGGGAGCAGGCCCGCGCACGGCGCGCGAGGCCACGGAGGGGCGGCGCCACCATTCGGCATGCCCTCCGGAGGACAGTTCCCATGAAGATCGGCCTCGGCCTTCCCATCGACGACCCCGCCCTGCTGCTGAGCTGGGCACGGCGCGCGGACGCGGGCCCGTTCAGCACACTCGGCCTGCTCGACCGGCTCGTCTTCGACAACCCCGAGCCTCTCGTCACCCTCGCGACCCTCGCCGGCGCCACATCCCGCATCCGCGTCCAGACCGAGGTGCTGATCGCCCCGGTCCACAACACCGCACTGCTCGCCAAGCAGACCGCGACCCTCGACCGGCTGTCGGGCGGCCGCTTCACGCTCGGCATCGGCGTCGGCGGCCGCGCCGACGACTGCCTCGCCGCCGGCATCGACCTCCACCGCCGGGGCCGCCGCCTCGACGAGCAGCTGACCCTCCTGCGCCGGGTCTGGGACGGCGAGCCCTACGGCCGGGACGTCGGCCCCATCGGCCCGCGCCCCGCGACGCCCGGCGGGCCCGAGATCCTGTTCGGCGGCTTCGCCCCGGCCGCGCTCGACCGGGTCGGCCGCTTCGGCGACGGCTTCCTCGGCGCCGCACTGCCGCCCGCGCACATGGCGGGCCTGTTCCGCGACGTCGAGGCGGTCTGGCGCACGTACGACCGTCCCGGCCGGCCGCGCCTGGTCGCCCAGGCCAGTGTCGCCCTCGGCCCCGGGAGCACGGTGGACCGGGCCCTCCGCAACCTCCGCGACTACTACGCCTTCACCGGCCGCGCCGACCACATGACCAAGGGCCTGCTCACCACCGCGCGGGAGATCCGCGCGGCCGTCGGCGCCTTCCACGACATCGGCGCGGACGAGGTCGTGCTCTACTGCTGGTCCTCGGACCCCGACCAGGTCGACCGCCTCGCCGACGCCCTGTTCTGACGCGCCGCGCCCGGCGTCCTGACCCGCCGGCGCTCAGCCCAGCCCGCGCAGCAGCTCGGGCAGGGCGGTGCCGATCGGCTCCCGGACGACCTCGTCGGCCATGCCGTCGTACGGCGTCGGTTCCGCGTTGACGATGATCAGCCGGGCGCCGTGGTCGGCGGCCACGCCGGCCAGCCCGGCGGCGGGCTGCACCTGGAGGCTGGTGCCGACGGCGACGAACACCTGGCAGGCCTTGCTGATGGCGAGTGCCTCACCCATGACCAGCGGGTCGAGGTGCTCGCCGAACATCACGGTCGCCGACTTCAGGATGGAGCCGCACTCCAGGCACGGCGGGTCGTCCTCACCGGCGTCGACCCGGGCGAGCGCGTCCGCCATCGGTCCCCGGACGTGGCAGCCGGTGCACACGTAGCTCCGCGCGGTGCCGTGCAGTTCGAGGACCTTGCGGGCGGAGAGCCCGGCGAGCTGGTGCAGGCCGTCCACGTTCTGCGTGATCACGCGGACCGGCACCCCCGAACGCTCCAGCTCCGCCACCGCCCGGTGCGCCGCGTTCGGCTCGGCCCCCAGTGTCCGGTTCGCCCGCCGCATCAGCCACGAGCGGCGCCGGATCTCCGCATCGCCCATGTAGTACTCGTACGTGACGAGCTTCTCGGCCTCCGGGTCGCGCCGCCACAGCCCGTTCGGACCGCGGTAGTCCGGGATGCCGGAGTCGGTCGACACGCCGGCGCCGCTGAGGATGGCGACGAGGGGCTTGCTGGTCATGCGGTCGAGGGTAGGGCGGCCGGGGTCCGCCCGACGAACGGTTATCGGCCGACCCGGACGCCGTTCTCCAGCTCGGCCGGACCCGTGCCGTCCGTCAGTACGTCCAGCGCGGCCAGGACCCGGCCGTGCAGCGTCCCGAGCAGGTGGGCGCCCAGTTCGCCGCGCTCCACCAGCCGCCACGACAGCAGTTCCTCCTCCTGGAGCCTGATCGCCTTCAGGTCGTCCTCGGAGAGCACCCCGCCGTCGTACAGGTACGCCACGATCGGCGGGCGGCCCGTGCCGCCCACCCAGTCCACCGCGAGCAGCCGGCCGAGCCGGACGTCGAGACCGATCTCCTCCAGGGTCTCCCGCCAGGCGCCCTGCCGCGGGGTCTCTCCGTCGTCGGACTCGATCGTCCCACCGTTATGAACAGTTCGCAGGTCTCAGAGCGCTTGCTGTCTCACGAGGTGAGGCCATGATCTCGGGAAGGGGCAACTCCCATTGGAGCGTAGGTGTCTCAGCGAACGTGCGGATCGTGTCCTGTTGTGGGTGCTTCGCCCATGTCAGGCACCGGTGAGATCGTTGCACCGGCCGACAGCAGTCTCTCCGCCAGCGCGCGACAGCGCCTCCCGAGCTCCGGAGGGTCGAGTACCTCGAAGTCGTGCCCCAGCAGGAGTACGTGCATGAGCACGAAGTCGAGGCTGGCGGCGCCACTGAGCACCTCGCAGAGCTCGCTCCCTCGCTGGCGCACGACGGCCGCCGACGCCGGAATCTGCGCGCGCACCGTGTCGGCCGACGCGTGCACGAGGAAGCGCGCCTGGCGCGGGTAGACCCGGCTCGCCACGCCCTCCTGCACGTACGTCGCCGCGTCGGGTGCCGCGCGCGGGCAAAAGCGCCAGGTCCGTGCGGACGCGTCGGTCATCCGGTCGACACGGAAGCTGCGCCAGTCGTCGCGATCGAGGTCGTAGGCGAGGAGGTACCAGCGCCGGTCGGAGGCGACCAGGCGGTAGGGCTCGACCCGCCGCCGCCGCACCTCGCCCCCGGACGGGTAGTCGAAGCCTGCCTCGACCTCGTCGCGGCAGGCTCTGGCCAGCGTCATGAGCACCTCGGGGTCGACCGGCGTGCGGCCTCCGTCAAAGGACTCCACCGAGCCGGAGAGCGCGCGCACCTCGTGCTGAAGCCGGGTGGGCAGTACCTGGTCGAGCTTGGTCAGGGCCCGGAGTGCGGCGTCGCCGTCGCCGGCGACCGCGCCGCCCGCGCCGACGAGCAGCGAGACCGCGGTGGCGATGGCCTCCTGGTCGTCGAGAAGCAGCGGCGGCAGGTTCTGCCCCGGGCCGAGTTGGTAACCGCCGCCGACACCCTGGCTGGCGTGCACCGGATAGCCGAGCGTGCGCAGCCGCTCGACATCACGCCGTACCGTGCGCGGCGTGACCCCGAGCCGGTCGGCGAGCTCGGGGCCGGTCCAGACCTGGCGCTGCTGCAGCAGCCCGAGCAGCGTGAGCACCCGCTCCGTCGTACCCCGCTCGTTACCGCTTGCCTCGTCCATGGAGCCCACCCTGCCAGAATAGCGGACCGATCCTGTCCGCCAGGGGTGCCAGGGTGGGCTCCATGGACGCAGACGAACTCGACTGGAACCGGACGCTGCGCGAGCAGTGGGAGGTCCACTGGAACCATCAGCTCCGAGCCCGGCTCGACAGCCTCACCGACGACGAGTACTTCTGGTCGCCGGTACCGGACGCCTGGAGCGTGCGGCCACGCGGCAGCTCGACGGCGCCCGTGCAAGTCGGTGCCGGGGACTTCACGATCGACTTTGCCTTCCCACAGCCGGTCCCTGCGGCCTTCACCACGATCGCCTGGCGACTCGGTCACGTCATCGTCGGCGTGCTCGCCGCGCGCAACGCGGCGCACTTCGGCGCGCCGACGGCGTCATACGAGACCTGGGAGTACGCGGGCAGCGCGGCCACCGCGCTGGACCAGCTCGAGACCCAGCTCGACGTCTGGCTGGCCGGGGTGCGCAGCCTTGGCGACGCCGGGCTCCGAGTCCCGATAGGTGAGAAGGAGCCCTTCCCCGACGCGCCCATGGCCGATCTGGTGCTGCACATTCACCGCGAGCTGATCCACCACTTGTCCGAGGTCTGCCTGCTGCGGGACCTCTACCTGCACACGAAACCCGCTACGAACGGAGCAACCCGATGAGCCGCCACATCCAGGTCACCTTCGACGCCCACGACCCGCGGGCGCTGTCGTCCTTCTGGCGCGACGTACTGGGCTACGTCCACCCCGGCCCGCCCGGAGTCGACCTGCCCGAGGACGCCGACCCGCTGGCCGCATGGGACGACTTCCTCGCGAGGATCGGCGTACCGGAGGAGCAGCGCAACACGAGATCGGCCATCGAGGACCCGGACGGGCACGGCCCACGGGTGTTCTTCCAGCAGGTGCCGGAGGACAAGGTCGCCAAGAATCGCGTCCACCTTGACGTCCGTGCGGCTCCCGGACTGCAGGGAGAGGAGCGGATGGCGGCACTGGAGGCCGAGTGCGACCGGCTCGTCGCGCTGGGAGCGAAGCGGGTACGTCGCCACGAGCCCGCTCCTCCGATGAGCGCCGGCTTCATCGTGATGACCGACCCCGAGGACAACGAGTTCTGCCTGGACTGACGCAGCTCGGCTGTAGTCGCGGAAGCCGTGCTGCAGCTCCTGCGGCCGAGAATCATGATCCGAGTCGCCCCCGCCGCGGGCGGGTCCGCACAGGTGTGGTCACCGTTTCGGCGGGGGCGGCAGCGGGTCGAGGGCCCCGAACTGGACGCCTTACGGTCGAGCCCGGATCTCGGCCGCCGTGGGGGTCAACTGCGACCGTTCAGAGCAGTGAGACGGTTCTGCTGCTGCTTGCTCAACTTCTTCTTCAGCTCGATGTTCTCGTGGTAGAGGTTGGCTGTCACCGTGGCCAGGGCGTCGAGTTTGCTCTGCAGCTCGGTGACCTTCTGGCTGGCTTTTCTGAGTTTTCCCTTCAGCTCAGCGATGGTTTCGTCGCGCTGGACCTCGCCGGGCGTACGGAGGACTGGTTGCGGGATGCGGGCGTTCCACTCGGCGAGGATGGCCTCGGCTCGGTGGACGCTGGCATGGCTGACCTGGGCTTCGCGAGCCAGATTCTCCTTGGTGAGCGCGCCGTCGCTGTGCAGGGGTTCTCCTGCCAGCAGCCGGGCCATGGCTTCCCTGAGTTTCGCGGAGGTGGCTGCGGACACCGGCATCAGACGTTCTCCTTCAGTTTGTCGATCTGCGCGGTGGCGGAGCGGACTTCGGCGAGCCGGGTCTGGGCTCGCTCTCGTAGCGGCTTGGAGAGCTTCTTCTTCAAGAACTCCACCAGGTCGGCCTCCTCCATGCGCCAGATCCGCTCGTGCGACAAGGTGAGGACGGAGTTGCGGCATCGGGACGGTTGGCAGGCACCCAGGAGTGGGGCCTGGCCGCGCTGAGCCGGCGGGAGTTGGTTCTGGCACTCCGCGGTGGGCGCGTTCCACAGGCAGTGGTTGACCGTGCCCAGGTGGAGGTTCGCGAACTCGTCCCGCAGGAGGGTGATCTCCAGCCGCTCGTCTGCGATGTGGGCCCGTAGCGTCGAGTTCGCCTCGATCATGGCGTTGACCTTGTCGAGCCCGGCGTGGAAGCGCGTTGCACCTGGGCCGACCGCGATGGTGGCCCCGGTCCGGCGGGTCTGGAGCAGCCCCACCAGCTTTTGCGCTGCTGCGGTCTGTAGATCGGTGTCAAACTCCTTCGCCCACTTGGCATCGGGTTTACCGTAGGCGCCGGTAAGGCGGTTGGCCAGCGCTCTGCGCGCGGCGTGCTTGAGCTGGATCCCCAGGGCGATATCGCCGTCCGGCTGCTGGCTGGCGATGATCGACATGGTCTTTCGGAACATGTGCGGACGTACTCGCCCGGGAGGGATCTCCTCTACGCCAGTGAGGTGCCGGGTGGCGTTCACCGTCTCGATGAAGAAGTCGATGTCGTCGGCGGCGGAGATACCGACTCGTCCTCGTCCGGCAGGTCCGCCCTCGCTCGGCGGCGTCATCGTGGCGAAGACATGGGTCTCGTGCCAGGACAACCGCTCGGCCACCGCCAGGGCCTGTGCGACCGGTTCGATGATCCACCAGTTGGCCTGCGGCCTTGAGGAATCTCCTTTCGATTTGCGGGAGCCGATTGCCGGAGCCCCGTAGTGCTGGGTGAGCGCGCCGCGCTGAATTTCCTGGATCTCGCTGTCCCGCATCGCACTCAGCGCTGCAATGAAGATGTAGCAGGATGCCCGAAGCATCCGCAGGTCTCTGGCCAGTTGCTTGTCCCAGTACACGATCCGGCGCTCTCCGACTGCGGCTTGCAGCACCAGATCGCGTCGGCGCCGACCTTGTTTGCTTCCGGTGCCGAAGACATCCACCCGCTCCGAGGTGTCGTAAAGCAGGGCCTCCAGTGCTGACCACACCGCCTCCCCGGGAGCGAGCCGACTCGTTTCGGCGTGGACGGGGATGAGGTTCGCTGGATTGGCGAGCCACTTCTGGAGCATGGCGTCCATAGCCTCGGATGAGCGACGGCGGGTCCCGTAGTCGACGTACTCCGACTCGAACTGCTTGGCGTCGGCGGGGCGGACAGGCCGGATACGGCCCGTCTGCTCGATCATCTGCAGGACCTTCTGCCGACGTTCCCTGCCTTGCCTGTTGTTCTTGGTCGCGAAGGCCGTGGAGCTCGCCCCTGTTGTCACTGCTCGGCTCAAGGAGCTCCAGATGGGGGTGCCCTTCGGATTGAACCTGGTGTCGCGGTCGCTGACGGGTACCAGGTTGGTGGGCTCGGTCAGCCACAACTCCAGCTGCTGGTTGATGCCTTCAGCGCTGAGGGTGGCCGGAGCCGTCGGCGCTGTTGCGGCCCGCTCTGCTTCGCGATCGCGTTGGTCCAGGATGCTCGCGGAGAATCGGTCGATATAGGACCACGCAGCCCGGAGGAGTGGCCACCAGACTTCCGGCGGGATCGAGGGTGTGGCCAGCCCGTCCCAGGCGGCGACCTTGGCCACATCGCTGTCTGTCTGCCCTGGCCAGGAGTCTTCCAGAGGGTCGGTGCCCGTCAGGACGGGGGAGAAGCGGACCAAGTGGCGGACGGCTCCGACCGCACTCCGTACGGACTCCGGTTTCGTGCTTGATGCGCAATGGTCGATGTAGCCCTGCCAGTCCTCAACCGACCAGAAGTGCAGGCTGTCCGGCATCCCTTCGCGAAGCGCCCAGGCACCGAGCTGCGACACGCTGAAGCAGACCTTGATGACCGTGGCGGGGGCCCATTTCTTCCGGGGCAGGAAGATGCCCGCGTTCCTCAGGGCCTGGTGGTTGGGATTGAGCATGCTGAACGCGACTTCTCGTCCGCGCAAGTTCCAGACCGGGTCGAACGGGAACACGCACTTCCACTGTGCTGGACTCTTGTTCGCCGGCCGCCTGAGACAGTCGCAGGGCCACTCGTCGATGCGCCCGAAGACCGGCCCGGGAACGCCGGGGAGCTGCCCAGGCATACAGCTGTAGACGAGTTCGTGGTCGGCGAAGGTCCGGGACACCGGCCTGTCCGCTGCGGCGAGGACGGTCATCGGTCGTACTCCGTTCGCATGCCCAATGACAGATTCAGGCGGATGTCCTGGTCTTCGATGGCCCGGCGCGCGGCGGGAAGGTGCTCAGCGCATTCCTCGAGCACTTCGTCCAGCGCCTTGGCCTGGCGTCCCCACACCGCATCCCAGACCATCGGCGGCTGCGTCAGCCGCATCCGCTCGATATGGTCGGACAGCAGCAACTGCTGCGGCAGTTGTGAGACGAACACCACGGCGTTGGTGCAGATCATGCACATGGCCGGGGCGACATGGCAGAGCTTGCCGGGAGTGCTGTGCGGTGAGTCGTGCGGGTTCTTGCAGTTGGTGACGCCCATGTCGAGCTCACCGGCGCTCAGGGCGGCACCCAGTTCAGGGCTCACCCCCAGGGCCTGGGCGACCTCCGGTTCGCCGAGGCGGGACTGCGCATCCGGGCCGACCAGAACCGGCTTGGCGGCGAGCCGGTCGAACACGAGCGTCTGGGCGCGGTTCATCGCCGCTCCGGCCAGGACCCGCGCGGTGGTGCCGTGGGCGTAGTGGCCCTGGAACACCTGGATGCTGTGATCATCCCCCGCCATGTCGGACAAGGTGCCCCCCAGGGCAACGACGCGCGTGGTCTTCGCGGTCTTGCGCAGCCGGGGTGCCGCGTGCGGTTCGGAGATGGCCAGGACGGGCTCTCCGGCCGCGTCGACATGCGAGGCGATCCAGTGCGTGAAGCGACGACCTGGGTCGACGAAGCGAGCGAACCGAGCATCCATGGCGCTGCGGTTCTTGTCATATTCGACCGCGGTGAACAGCCATGGCTCGCCGCCGAACACCTCGCGCGTCAGCGCCGTGGCCGTCACGAGGCGCCGCAGCAGGCCAGGGACATCCCAATCACCTCGGCCCTCGTAGGCGAGCTCCCCAGGCATTTCGCCCTTCTCCAGGGGCTGATCGACCACGTGGTAGTCGGCGCGAATGCGATCCGCGCGGTTCTTGGTCTGGACAATGCGGACGCCCTGATCGCTGAACTCAAGGTCTGGAACCCGTAGCACGTGCAGTTCCTCGGTGGTGCAGTCGAGCATGGCCAGCAACAGCAGGACCCGAAACGGGTGCAGATCCAACTCCTGCGGAAAGAGCAAGGCGTGCACTCCCCGTAAGAGGCCGTAGAACCCGCCGAGCGCACCACTGGCGGCCGGCCGCGCTTCCCGTAGTTCCTGGGGCCAGCGCTTGGCATGCGCAGGGAGGTGAACACGGAGTTCATCCATGGTCAGCAGACGGTGTCGGGCAGCCCAGACCAGATTCGGCAGTTCAGTCCATCCGAACTCACGCGGATCTTTTCCGGCCTCCAGGAGCTCTCTTCCCCGGGCAAGACGCTTCTCAAGAGTTCTCAGATCGTCCTGGGCAGCGCCTTTGAGCGCGAGACGTTCGGAGTTGGAGAACTCGTCCAGCGGTTCCCCGGTGGCCTTGCGCAGGGTCGGCGGCGCCCCCGCGCGCTTGCGCAATTTCTCCGGCACACGCTCATCGCGCTCAGCCCGATGGTGAACCAACCCGAGTAGCGAGCGGGACAGTTGCCATGGCTGCGAGGAGTTCTCCGGGAACTGCGCGAGGAGGTCGTTCTCCCATGCGTAGATGGCTTCGGCGAGGTCGATGTGGTCGGTGTCGAGGCGTGCGTCTGCGGGGTTCAGGCCCAGAGCGGTCAGATACGGGCCGAGGAACTTCGCGAACGAGCGAACCGCTCCCAGGTACCTGTCACTGTTCTTCAACGCTGCTTTGTGGTGGTACTCGACCCACACGTCGGCGAGTTGAGAGACCAACGCCCGGCATGCGTACTCTCCCGGATCGATCCGACTGGTCGTGGTGCGGGCCACGCTTCACCTGAGTCAGCTCCCGCACTCCGACGTGGTCGACGGTGCGTGGAGCGGGCAGGCGCGGCGGTAGCGTCGTGGACCGGGATCGGCGTTCTCCACGGCGCGGCATCAGACGGCCCACCCGCCGGCCTGGCGAGCGGCCAGGTCCGCGTAGGTGCGGTCCTGATCGTTCCAGTCCTTCACTGCCCGGGCGACGAGCAGATTCGTCTTTCTCTTGTACGTCAGGTATCGCATGGTCGATTCGGGACGGCGATGCCCGAGGAGCCGCATGACGGTCAGGAACGGGTTACGGGACACGTGGTCCGCCGTATAGGCGGGCGCGCGGCCCGTGAGGCGCTGCTGCTCCTCGTCCTGGGCGCGGACCAACTCGGTCAACTGCTCCAGCATGTACACGGCGAAAGTATGGCGAAGATCATGAATGCGGACCTGCCCCGGCATCTCCAGCGGCAGGTTGTGCTCGGCCGCGATCCGTACGGCTCTCGCGTGCGCGTCGGCGAAGATCTGCTCCCAGCGCTGGCTGCTGATCATCCGTCCATTGCGCCCGACGAAGAGCGCCATCGACTCCAGCCCGTGGTCGCCCTCAATGACTGTGATCCGTCGCAGCGGCGCCTTCATCGCCTTGATCCTGTAGGTGCGTCGCCGGCCGTCCTGGATGCCGCTGACCTTCATCGTGCGCATGTCGACGTCGTCGACGACGAACAACTCATCGCGCTGCCGGTACAGGTTCTTCGCGGCCTTGCGAAGGAAACCGGCGCGCTCGGTCCGTCGATACCAGTCCAGTTCACACAGTGTGGCGTTCTGGATCTCGGTGGTCCTGGGCAGGCCGAACTTTGCGATTGCTTGCAGTTCGACTTCCTTCGCCGAGCCATCCCGACGAGGGGCGCCGACCTCGATGTCGAGCAGCGCGCTGAACTCCCGCAACCGCAGCCCCGTCGTGATGGAGAGATTCCCGCCACAGCTGTCCCGCAGAGCATGGCCGGAGCGGAAGGCGGGATCCGCCTTGCCGTCGGGCAGCAGCCCACGCAGGCCGACCCTGTCCAGGAACCACCACTGCTCGAACGTCAGATGGCGCACGTCGAGCTCGCTGGTCGCTCCCCAGTTGAGGATGTCGCGGCCGTTCTTCTTGCGGTAGTACGGGCGACGGTCCAGAAGCCTCGCCTCATCGACCGCCCAGTCGTAGAACCTGTTGATCGTGGCCCTGCGGCGCTTCCAAGTGGCCGGCGCCATCGGCTCGTCGCGGTACTCGATGCAGTGATCGCGGTAGGCGATCAGATCGTCCTCGGTGGCAGACAGCAGATCGGTGGGGGGATCGAGGCTTGAGAGGAAGTCGTCCAGGTCGAGGAAGTCGTACGTGTAGTCACGCAGCGACTTCGCCTCAAGAGTCTTGGCGAGCTCGTAGAAGAACGAGCAGTGGGGCTCCAGGGGCCGCATGTCCGCGCCGAGGAAGAAGGGAGTCCCGTCCTTGAGTGCCTTGCTCCGGCTCGTGTACTGCGTCCCGTCCAGGGCGATCCCGGATGGCGCTTCGTAGTGGCGCCGTGCGGCGACGCGTGAGGTGAAGAAGTAGTCCATGGCTCCTCTTGAGACAACGAGATGACCATGTGGCTAACGACTCTCCAGCCGAAAGGTAGCTGCTGAACCGGCGTCCTGAGACACCTGTGGATGCTTTGCCTAACCGCCGGGCAGCGCCCATCCCTCGCGGTAGTTCGGCTCGACGAGCAGCACGCGTCCCTCGGCGTCCCGGAAGAGCGCGGCGGCACCGGCGAGGACACGCGGGAGACCGGCGATGTAGGTGGCGTAGTCAGCAGTGGTCATCCCGAAAGCGTAGCGAGCGCCGGGCCCGCCCCCGTCGCGGTCGTTCCAGGGTGCGGGCAGGGCATGACGACGCGGGTGTCCTCCGGTTATGGTCGCAGCGGCGCGACTGCCTTGACGTGCGCAAGGCTCGGAGAGCAAGGGGAGATCAAGGTGGCTGACGCTGCTGTGGACGGGGCCCGTCGGGTGCTCGTCGCCGCGGACAAGTTCAAGGGGTCGCTGACGGCCGTGGAGGTCGCCGAGCGGGTGACGGCCGGGCTGCGCCGTGTCGTGCCGGACGTCCGGGTCGAGGCGCTGCCCGTGGCCGACGGCGGCGACGGCACCGTGGCCGCGGCCGTCGCGGCCGGGTTCGAGCGCCGGGAGGTGCGGGTCGCCGGGCCCCTCGATGACGAGGTGACGGCGGCGTTCGCGCTGCGCGAGGACACCGCGGTGGTGGAGATGGCCGAGGCCAGCGGCTTGCAGCGGCTGCCCGACGGCGTCCTGGCTCCGCTGACCGCCTCCACGTACGGCTCGGGCGAGCTGCTGCGGGCCGCGCTGGACGCGGGGGCCCGGACGATCGTGTTCGGGGTCGGCGGCAGTGCGACCACGGATGGCGGTGCCGGGATGCTGTCCGCGCTGGGCGCGCGGTTCCTGGACGCGGACGGCGAGCCGGTCGCGCCGGGCGGGGGCGGCCTTGCCGCGCTGGCCTCGGCGGACCTGTCGGGCCTGGATCCGCGACTCTCGGACGTCGAGCTGGTGCTCGCGAGCGATGTCGACAATCCGCTGACCGGCCCGAAGGGCGCCCCGGCGGTCTACGGCCCGCAGAAGGGCGCCTCGCCGGACGACGTGGCGGCCCTGGACGCGGCGCTCGCGCACTTCGCGAAGGTGCTGGCTCAGACGGAGACCGTGGGCGCGCCGGCCGCCGAGTACGCGGCGTCGCCGGGTGCCGGGGCGGCGGGCGGCATCGGATACGGTGCGCTGCTGCTCGGGGCGCGGTTCCGGCCCGGCATCGAGGTGATGCTGGACGTGCTGGGCTTCGCACCGGCGCTGGAGCGGGCCGACCTGGTGGTCACGGGGGAGGGCTCGCTGGACGAGCAGACCCTGCACGGCAAGGCCCCGGCGGGCGTCGCGGCGGCGGCGCGGGCTGCCGGCAAGGAGGTCGTCGCGGTGTGCGGACGGCTGGCCCTGCCGGCGGAGGCGCTGGGGCGGGCCGGCATCCGCCGGGCGTACCCGCTGACGGCCGTCGAGCCGGACGTGGAGAAGTGCATCGCCGATGCGGGGCCGATCCTGGAGCGGGTGGCTGAGGGCATTGCCCGGGACTTCCTGAGCTGAGTCTCGCCCCCGCCCCGGGGGCTGTTGCGGCCCCTCTCGACCCACCGAGTCGGGTGGTGGGTGGCACAGGCCCGGGGGTGGGGGGGGGGGGGGCCCCCCCACACCCCCCCCCCCCCCGCGCCCCCCCCCCCCCCGAC
>NZ_JBHXNW010000017.1:58263-106792 GCF_042717365.1 Streptomyces sp. NPDC058534 | reverse complement strand
GCACAGGCCCGGGGGTCTGGGGGCGGAGCCCCCAGCAAGACCCGCACCAGCGCCGGACCCCCCCCGACATGCGAAGGGCCCCGAACCCACCCGGGTCCGGGGCCCTGCCAAGACGCCGTCACGGCAATTGCGCCGCCCGCGCCTCCCGCCGATTGTCACGGAAGTTGTTCACCCGCCGAGCCGTCGCGAACAGCGGGATCACCGCCCCCATCACCAGCTGCAACGCGCACCCCGTCTGCAGCAGCAGCTGCCCGCTCGGCGCGTCGAACGCCCACGCGGCGAGCAGCCCCATCGACAGCACGATCCACGACAGCATGGCCACCGCGAGCCGCCCCCGCGGCTTCGGGTACTCCACCCGGCTCACCATCAGCCACGCCGTCCCGATGATGGCCAGCAGCGTCGCCACGAACGGCAGCTCAAGCAGCACGATCGACACCACCGTCAGCGCCCCGAACGGCGACGGCATGCCCTGGAAGGTGCCGTCCTTGACGGTGACGCAGGAGAACCGCGCGAGCCGCAGCACCACCGCCAGCAGCACCACGATCGCCCCCACCGCCGCCACTCGCTGGTAGGCGTCGTCCGCGACCATGCCGTAGACGAGGACGAAGTACGCCGGCGCAAGGCCGAAGCTGATCAGGTCGGAGAGGTTGTCCAGCTCCGCGCCCATGGGCGACGACCGCAGCTTGCGCGCCACGAGGCCGTCGCACAGGTCGAAGATCGCCGCGCACAGCATCAGGATGACCGCGGTGGCCGCGCTGTGCCGGGCCATGCCCGACTCGTCGCTGCCCATGAGGTGCGGGATGAGGATCCCGGTGGTGGTGAAGTACACCGCCATGAACCCGCACGTGGCGTTGCCGAGAGTGAGGGTGTCCGCTATCGACAGACGGAGCGAGAGAGGCATCTCCTCCTCTTCGTCCACGTCGTCGGCCTCGGGCACCCATCCGGCCTGGGTCTGTGGATCAATCACGGTCAATTCGAGTCACCCCAGCCACCGTCTTCTGACCCACTTCGACGTCGACCTCCACACCCTCGGGCAGGTACAGGTCGACGCGCGAGCCGAAGCGGATCAGACCGACCCGGTCGCCCTGCTCGACCTTGGTGCCCTGCGGCACGTAGGGGACGATGCGGCGGGCCACCGCGCCGGCGATCTGGATCATCTCGATGTCGCCCAGCTCGGTGTCGAAGTGCCACACGACGCGCTCGTTGTTCTCGCTCTCCTTGTTGAAAGCGGGAACGAAGCCGCCCGGCACGTGCTCGACCGACGTCACCGTGCCCGACAGCGGGGCGCGGTTGACGTGGACGTTGAGCGGGCTCATGAAGATCGCGACGCGGGTACGGCCGTCCTTCCACGGCATGATGCTCTGCACCACACCGTCGGCGGGCGAGATGACCCGGCCCTGGGTGATCTCGCGCTCGGGATCGCGGAAGAACCACAGCATCCCGGCCGCGAGCGCGGTGGCGGGGACGGCGACGGCCTTGGCCGCGCCGGAACGGCGGGCGCGCAGGAGGCTGACGGCTGCGGTGGCGACGGTCGGCAGAAGCCACGGCGATGCTCCGCGCGCGAGGCGTACGCCGGCGAGGCTGTCGCGAGGTGCAGAGGTTTGGCTGTGGGGCATGGATGACCTTCGTAGCGGATGATGCCGCACACTGACGGGGGACGGCGGCTTTCCGGCGATCGTAGCGGCTCTCAGCCGCAACTGGGTAAGCCAGGAAGCCGAGTCGGCGGCCGAACACTGCCTACGGGGTGTGACCTTCTTCTCCAAGAAAACACCCCGTATCCGGACATCTAACCCTGGAATCGATACTCTTCGAGCAGTCGGCGGCCGATGATCATTTTCTGGATCTCGGCGGTGCCCTCACCGATCAGGAGCATCGGAGCCTCGCGGTAGAGGCGCTCGATCTCGTACTCCTTGGAGAAGCCGTACCCGCCGTGGATCCGGAAGGCGTCCTCCACGACCTCTTTGCAGTACTCGGATGCGAGGTACTTGGCCATCCCCGCTTCCAGGTCGTTTCGTTCGCCCGAGTCCTTTTTGCGTGCAGCGTTCACCATCATCGCATGCGCCGCCTCCACCTTGGTAGCCATCTCCGCGAGCTTGAACTGAATGGCCTGGTGCTGGGCGATCTGCTTGCCGAAAGTGTGACGCTGCTGGGCGTACCGGACGCCGAGTTCGAAGGCACGCTGAGCGACGCCGCAGCCACGCGCCGCCACGTTGACGCGGCCGACCTCGACGCCGTCCATCATTTGGTAAAAACCTCGCCCGGTGACGCCGCCGAGCACCCGATTGGCCGGAATGCGCAGGCCGTCCATGATGAGCTCGGTGGTGTCGACACCCTTGTAGCCCATCTTGTCGATCTTGCCGGGGATGGTCAGGCCGGGG
The DNA here is from genome assembly GCF_042717365.1 of Streptomyces sp. NPDC058534. Classification (NCBI taxonomy): domain Bacteria; kingdom Bacillati; phylum Actinomycetota; class Actinomycetes; order Kitasatosporales; family Streptomycetaceae; genus Streptomyces; species Streptomyces sp. NPDC058534. Next base: position 104,414 of record NZ_JBHXNW010000017.1, on the reverse strand, counting down.
CGGACCTCACCGAATCCGGGCTCCTTCTCCACCAGGAAGGTCGTCATCGACTTGTGGGCGGCGGTCCCCTCGGGGTGACCCTCGTCACTTTTCACGAGAACGGCCACCAGCGACGACGTACCGCCGTTCGTGAGCCACATCTTCTGGCCGTTCAGGACATACTCCTCGCCGTCCCGCACCGCCTTCGAGGAGATGGCCGACACGTCGGAACCCAGTGCCGGCTCGGACATGGAGAAGGCGCCGCGGATGTCGCCCGCGGCCATCCGGGGCAGGAAGTGGTCCTTCTGCTCCTGCGTGCCGTGCTGCTTGAGCATGTACGCCACGATGAAGTGCGTGTTGATGATGCCGGACACCGACATCCAGCCCCGGGCGATCTCCTCCACGCACAGCGCGTAGGTGAGGAGCGACTCGCCCAGGCCCCCGTACTCCTCCGGAATCATCAGCCCGAACAGGCCGAGCTCCTTGAGCCCGTCGACGATGTCCTGCGGATACTCGTCCCGGTGCTCCAGCTCGGTCGCGACCGGGATGATCTCCTTGTCCACGAAGTCCCGGACGGTGGAGAGGATCTCCGTCTGGACGTCCGTCAGACCGTGGGTCTGGGCGAGGCGGCTCATCTACTTCCCCTGTTCCTTCAGCTCGGGGCGGCCCGGCTGCTCGCCGCCGCGCTCCTTGATGTACGTCTCGGTCGGCACCATCACCTTGCGGCGGAACACGCACACGAGGGTGCCGTCCTGCTTGTAGCCCTTGGTCTCGACGTGGACGATGCCGCGGTCGTTCTTCGACTTCGACGGCCACTTGTCCAGCACGGTCGTCTGGCCGTAGATCGTGTCGCCGTGGAAGGTCGGCGCCACGTGCCTCAGCGACTCGATCTCCAGGTTGGCGATCGCCTTGCCGGAGACGTCCGGGACGGACATGCCGAGCAGGAGCGAGTAGATGTAGTTGCCCACCACCACGTTCTTGCCGAAGTCCGTCGTCTTCTCGGCGTAGTTCGTGTCCATGTGGAGGGGGTGGTGGTTCATGGTGAGGAGACAGAACAGGTGGTCGTCGTACTCGGTGACCGTCTTGCCCGGCCAGTGCTTGTACACCGCCCCGACCTCGAACTCCTCGTAGGTCCGTCCGAACTGCATGGCGCTCAGCCCTCCGGGATCTCGAACTTGCCGGTGCGCTTCATGCCGGCGGCGCGTCCCTTGCCCGAGACGACCAGGGCCATCTTGCGGCTGGCCTCGTCGATCATCTCGTCGCCGAGCATCGCGGAGCCCTTCTTGCCGCCCGCCTCGGAGGTGTAGTAGTCGTACGCGTCCAGGATCAGCTCGGCGTGGTCGTAGTCCTCCTGGGAGGGCGAGAAGATCTCGTTGGACGCCTCGACCTGGCCCGGGTGCAGCACCCACTTGCCGTCGAAGCCGAGGGCGGCGGCGCGCTGCGCGACCTCGCGGTAGCCGTCGACGTTGCGGATCTGGAGGTAGGGGCCGTCGATCGCCTGGAGGTCGTTGGCGCGGGCGGCCATCAGGATCTTCATCAGGATGTAGTGGTAGGCGTCCGCCGGGTAGCCGGGCGGCTGCTCGCCCACGACCAGGGACTTCATGTTGATGGAGGCCATGAAGTCGGCCGGGCCGAAGATGATGGTCTCCACGCGCGGGGAGGCCTCGGCGATCTCGTTGACGTTGTTCAGGCCCCGCGCGTTCTCGATCTGCGCCTCGATGCCGATCCGGCCGACCTCGAAGCCCATCGTCTTCTCGATCTGCGTGAGCAGCAGGTCGAGGGCCACCACCTGCTGGGCGTCCTGCACCTTCGGCAGCATGATGCAGTCCAGGTTCGGGCCCGCGCCCTCCACCACCGTCACGACGTCGCGGTACGTCCACTCGGTCGTCCAGTCGTTGACGCGCACGACGCGGGTCTTGCCGGTCCAGTCACCCTCGTTGAGGAACTTGACGATGGTGTGCCGCGCCTCCGGCTTGGCGAGCGGCGCGCAGGCGTCCTCCAGGTCGAGGAAGACCTGGTCGGCGGGGAGACCCTGGGCCTTCTCCAGGAAGCGGGGGTTGCTTCCGGGTACCGCCAGACAGGAACGGCGGGGGCGAAGGCGATTTGGGGGGTGGGCGGCGGAGCCGCTCGTTCGAAGGGTGGCGGTGGGCGACGGGTGGGCTGTCGTCATGCGGGGACCTCCAGGGGGTCGAGCTTGTTCGCGTACCGGATCTCGTCGACGATCCGGCCGATGATTCCGGTGATGTCGAAATCCTTCGGGGTGAAGACCGCGGCCACTCCGGCGGCCCGCAGCGCTTCGGCATCACCGTTGGGGATGATGCCACCGGCGATCACCGGTATATCCGTGGCACCCGCCACACGGAGGCGGTCCAGCACGTCGGGGACGAGCTGGGCGTGCGACCCGGACAGGATGGACAGGCCCACCGCGTGCACGTCCTCGGCCAGGGCGGCGTCCACGATCTGCTCCGGGGTCAGCCTGATGCCCTGGTAGACCACTTCGAAGCCGGCGTCGCGGGCCCGCACCGCGATCTGCTCGGCGCCGTTGGAGTGTCCGTCCAGGCCGGGCTTGCCGACCAGGAAGCGCAGTTTGCCGACGCCGAGGTCCTTGGCCGTCAGGTCGACCCTGCGGCGGACCTCGCCGAGCGCCGAGCCCTCCTCGGCGGCGATCGCCACCGGCGCCGACGACACTCCGGTCGGGGCCCGGAACTCGCCGAAGACCTCGCGCAGCGCCCCGGCCCACTCGCCGGTCGTGACGCCGGCGCGGGCGCACTCCAGGGTGGCCTCCATGAGGTTGTCGGTGCCCTTGGCGGCCTCCTTCAGCTTCTCCAGCGCCTTGCAGGGGCGCGGGTGGTTGAAGGGCGGCTGGTAGCGGGTGTCCCGCCAGTTCAGGAGCGAGGCGATGACCCGTGCCTCGACCGCCGGGTCGACGGTCTGGATCGCGGTGTCCAGGTCGGAGGTGAGCGGGTTCGGCTCGGTGCCCTCGAAGGCGTTGACGCCGATGATCTTCTCCTCGCCCGACTCGATCCGGGCCCGGCGCTCGGCGTGCGAGGCGACCAGCTGGGACTTGAGGTAGCCGGATTCGACGGCGGCCATGGCGCCGCCCATCTCCTCGATGCGCTCCATCTCCGCGAGCGACTCCTCGACCAGCTCGTCCACCTTGGCCTCGACCACCGTCGAGCCCTCGAAGAGGTCGCCGTACTCCAGCAGGTCGCTCTCGTACGCCAGCACCTGCTGGATGCGCAGCGACCACTGCTGGTCCCACGGCCGGGGCAGGCCCAGCGCCTCGTTCCAGGCCGGCAGCTGCACGGCACGCGCGCGTGCGTCCTTGGAGAGGGTGACCGCCAGCATCTCCAGGACGATCCGCTGGACGTTGTTCTCCGGCTGGGCTTCCGTGAGGCCCAGGGAGTTGACCTGGACGCCGTAGCGGAAGCGGCGGTGCTTGGGGTTCTCGATGCCGTACCGCTCGCGGGTGACGCGGTCCCAGATGCGGCCGAAGGCGCGCATCTTGCACATCTCCTCGACGAAGCGGACGCCCGCGTTCACGAAGAAGGAGATGCGGCCGACGACGTCACCCATGCGCTCCTGCGGCACCTGGCCGCTGTCGCGCACGGCGTCCAGTACGGCGATCGCGGTGGACATCGCGTACGCGATCTCCTGCACCGGCGTGGCGCCCGCCTCCTGCAGGTGGTAGCTGCAGATGTTGATCGGGTTCCACTTCGGGATGTGGGAGACCGTGTAGGCGATCATGTCCGTGGTCAGGCGGAGCGAGGGGCCCGGCGGGAAGACGTGCGTGCCCCGGGACAGGTACTCCTTGACGATGTCGTTCTGGGTCGTGCCCTGGAGCTTGGTGATGTCCACCCCCTGCTCCTCGGCGACGACCTGGTAGAGCGCCAGCAGCCACATGGCCGTGGCGTTGATGGTCATCGAGGTGTTCATCTGCTCCAGGGGTATGTCCTGGAACAGCCGGCGCATGTCACCGACGTGCGCCACCGGCACGCCGACCCGGCCCACCTCGCCGCGGGCGAGGATGTGGTCGGAGTCGTAGCCGGTCTGCGTCGGCAGGTCGAACGCGACCGACAGACCGGTCTGGCCCTTGGCGAGGTTGCGCCGGTACAGCTCGTTGGACGCCTCGGCCGTGGAGTGACCGGCGTAGGTCCGCATCAGCCACGGCCGGTCCTTCTGACGCTCAGTCATGCGACGCTCCTCAGATGTTCCGGAAGCGGTTGATGGCGTCGACGTGCTTGGCGCGCATCTCCTCGTCGCGCACGCCCAGGCCCTCCTCGGGGGCGAGGCACAGCACGCCGACCTTGCCCTGGTGGGCGTTGCGGTGGACGTCGTGGGCGGCCTGGCCGGTCTCCTCCAGGGCGTACACCTTGGAGAGCGTCGGGTGGATCCTGCCCTTGGCGATGAGGCGGTTGGCCTCCCAGGCCTCGCGGTAGTTGGCGAAGTGGGAGCCGATGATGCGCTTCAGGGACATCCACAGGTAGCGGTTGTCGTACTCGTGCATGTAGCCCGAGGTCGAGGCGCAGGTGGTGATGGTGCCGCCCTTGCGGGTGACGAAGACGCTCGCGCCGAAGGTCTCGCGGCCGGGGTGCTCGAAGACGATGTCGATGTCCTCGCCGCCGGTGAACTCGCGGATGCGCTTGCCGAAGCGCTTCCACTCCTTCGGGTCCTGGGTGGTCTCGTCCTTCCAGAACTTGTAGCCCTCGGCGTTGCGGTCGATGATCGCCTCGGCGCCCATCGAGCGGCAGATGTCCGCCTTCTGCTCGCTGGAGACGACACAGACCGGGTTGGCGCCGCCGGCCAGCGCGAACTGCGTGGCGTAGGAGCCGAGGCCGCCGCTGGCGCCCCAGATGAGTACGTTGTCGCCCTGCTTCATGCCGGCGCCGTTGCGGGAGACCAGCTGGCGGTACGCGGTGGAGTTGACCAGGCCGGGCGCCGCGGCCTCCTCCCAGCTGAGGTGGCCCGGCTTGGGCATCAGCTGGTTGGACTTGACGAGCGCGATCTCCGCGAGGCCGCCGAAGTTGGTCTCGAAGCCCCAGATGCGCTGCTCGGGGTCGAGCATCGTGTCGTTGTGGCCGTCGGAGGACTCCAGCTCGACGGAGAGACAGTGCGCGACGACCTCGTCACCGGCCTGCCAGGCGTTGACGCCCGGGCCGGTGCGCAGGACGACGCCCGCCAGGTCGGAGCCGATGATGTGGTACGGCAGGTCGTGGCGCTTGGCCAGCTCGCTGACCCTGCCGTAGCGCTCCAGGAAGCCGAAGGTCGACAGCGGCTCGAAGATCGAGGTCCACACCGAGTTGTAGTTGACCGAGGAGGCCATGACGGCCACCAGGGCCTCGCCGGGGCCCAGCTCCGGCAGCGGCACCTCGTCGAGGTGGATCGACTTGCGCGGGTCCTTGTCGCGGGTTTCGAGGCCCGCGAACATCTCGGTCTCGTCCTTGTGCACGGTGATCGCACGGTACGACTCGGGGAGCGGCAGGGCGGCGATGTCGGCGGGCGTGGAGTCGGCCGACTGGATCGCGGCCAGGATGTCCTTCATGGTCACGGTGTTGCCTCCGGCGTCGAGCGCCCTGAGGGAGGGGCGCTGAGGGTTACGTCGGTGCTGCTGAGGGTTGGGTGAGGGGTGCCGTCGGTTCGGCGGGCGTGGTGCTGTTCGGCAGCGCTTTGTGGCGCGGAGGGTGCCTGTGACGCAGGCGCCGGACACGCGGGCGATGGCTCGCGGGGACAGCCCGGACATCTTCAACGTATGGCACCGCGTGTCACTCCGCAAGGCACTCGGTGCCAGAACGTGCTCTCAGATGAAATCTTTACGCGACAGATGAGCGATGATCGATCGAACGGCGGTCGCGAGAGGCGGGAAAAGGGGCGTTGACGTGCAAAAACGGCCACCCGTCGGGTGGCCGTCGTCACAGGGGGAAGCTCGGTCTCAGTGCTCCTTGAGGGCCTGCTCGATGGTCCGCATGACCTCGTGCAGCGGCGCGTCGGTGCGTGCCACCGTCACCAGCACGTCGCCCTGCACCGAGGCCGAGGCGCCCTCCGGACGCCCGGTGGAGGCCGTACCGCGCCCCGCCCCGATGCCCGTCCCGAACGTCTTGCGGACGATCGCGAAGGCGTGGTCGAGCTGCGCCTCCACATCGCCCTGCCCGCCCGCCCGCAGCCAGCGCCGCAGCACGTGGTTGTGCGCGGTGACCACGGCGGACGCGGCCACCTCCGCCAGCAGCGGGTCGTCGTTGGCGTCGTCGTCGTGCGCGTGCTCGTCGAAGTGCCCGAGCAGATAGCGGGTGAACAGACGCTCGTAGCGGGCCACCGACGCGATCTCCGCCTCGCGCAGGGTGGGCACCTCGCGCGTCAGCTTGTAGCGGGCGACCGAGATCTCCGGCCGCGCCGCGTACATCTTCATGACCTCCTTGATGCCGCGGCACACCGTGTCGAGCGGATGCTCGTGCGCGGGCGCCGCGTTGAGGACCGCCTCCGCGCGCACCAGGGTGTCGTCGTGGTCCGGGAAGATCGCCTCTTCCTTGGAGCGGAAGTGGCGGAAGAAGGTGCGGCGGGCGACCCCGGCGCGGGCCGCGATCTCGTCGACGGTGGTCGCCTCGTACCCCTTGGCCGCGAACAGCTCCATGGCCGCCGCCGCCAGTTCCCGGCGCATTTTGAGCCGCTGGGCGGCGGCCCGGCTGCCGGCCGCGCTCTCCGGAGCGTCGGACGTGGCTGGTGTACGTGAGGACTTGGCGGGCTGGGGCATGACCCGAACGTACTGCATGTGTGCGCAATCATGCGCGTGACCGGGGATCTCCCCGCCCGCGGAGGGCGGGGGAGACCCGGCCGGATCGAGCAGTCCGCCCCAGTCCTCCTCCGACCGGAACCAGTCGCCCGGACGCTCAGCGGCGGGCATGTTCGCGGAAGCCGCGGCCCGTCTTGCGGCCGAGGCAGCCCGCGGCCACCAAGTGCTCCAGCAACGGCGCCGGGGCCAGGCCCGGATCGCGGAACTCGCGGTGCAGGACCTTCTCGATGGCCAGCGAGACGTCCAGACCGACCACGTCCAGCAGCTCGAAGGGCCCCATCGGGTAGCCGCCGCCCAGCTTCATCGCGGCGTCGATGTCGTCGAGCGTCGCGTAGTGCTCCTGCACCATCTTCACCGCGTTGTTCAGGTACGGGAACAGCAGCGCGTTCACGATGAACCCGGCCCGGTCGCCGCAGTCCACGGCGTGCTTGCGGATCTGCGCGCAGACCTCGCGGACAGTGGCGTGCACGTCGTCCGCCGTCAGCACCGTGCGGACCACCTCGACCAGCTTCATGGCCGGCGCCGGGTTGAAGAAGTGCATGCCGATCACGTCCTGCGGGCGCGAGGTGGCGCGGGCGCAGGCGACGACGGGCAGCGAGGAGGTGGTGGTGGCCAGCACCGCGCCGGGCTTGCACACCTTGTCCAGCGTGGCGAACAGCTGCCGCTTCACCTCCAGGTCCTCGGCCACCGCCTCCACGGCCAGGTCGACGTCGGCGAAGTCGTCGTACGCCCCCGTCGGCGTGATCCGCTCCAGCGTCCGCGCGGCCGCCTCGGCGGTCATCCGCCCCTTGTCGACCGAGCGGGCCAGCGACTTGCCGACCCGGGCCTTGGCGGTCTGCGCCTTCTCCGCGCTGCGGGCGGCGAGCACGACCTCGTACCCGGCCTTGGCGAACACCTCCGCGATGCCGGACGCCATGGTGCCCGACCCGGCGACGCCCACCGCGCCCACCGGACGGCCGGCGACGGGACGGTCGTCCGCGCGCGGGGTCAGGGCGTCCGGCACCACGACCGCGCTGCCGGGCGCCTCGTAGGTGTAGAAGCCGCGCCCCGCCTTGCGGCCCGTCAGGCCCGCCTCGCTGAGCTGCCTGAGGATCGGGGCGGGGGCGTGCAGCCGGTCGTGGGAGGCGGCGTACATGGCCTCCAGGACCGTGCGCGCGGTGTCCACGCCGACCAGGTCCAGCAGGGCCAGCGGTCCCATCGGCAGACCGCAGCCGAGACGCATCGCGGCGTCGATGTCCTCGCGGGAGGCGTAGTTCGCCTCGTACATGGCCGCGGCCTGGTTGAGGTAGCCGAACAGCAGGCCGTCGGCGACGAACCCGGGCCGGTCGCCGACCGCCACCGGCTCCTTGCCGAGGTCCAGGGCGAGGTCGGTGACCGCCGCGACGGCGGCCGGCGCGGTCAGCACCGAGGAGACGACCTCGACCAGCTTCATCGCCGGGGCCGGGTTGAAGAAGTGCAGGCCGAGCACCCGCTCCGGACGGGTGGACTCGGAGGCCAGCCGCGTCACCGACAGGGCGTTGGTGCCGGTCGCCAGGATGGTCTCCGGACGCACGATCCCGTCCAGTTCCCTGAAGACCTGCTGCTTGACCTCGTACGACTCCGGGACCACCTCGATCACCAGGTCGGCGTCGGCCGCCGCGCGCAGGTCGGTGGTGGTGCGGACGCGGGCGAGGGCGTCGGTGCGCTCCTGGCCGGTGAGGCGTCCGCGCTCGACGGCACGGGCGGTGGACGACTCCACCGCGGCGAGCGCCTTGGCGGCCTGTGCCTCACTGACGTCGACGCCGACGACGGTACGGCCGGCCCGGGCCAGGACCTCGGTGATGCCGGTGCCCATGGTGCCGAGGCCGATGACGGCGATGGTCCGGAGCGGGGACAGAGGGGTGTCGGACAGGGGAGTGGCCATCGCGGGACTCCAGGAATGAGGGTGACGACGGAACACGCCCGGACGCGCCGAGGGGCGCGCCGGATGCGTGAAAGAGGAAGGAGTGCGGAGTGCGGGTGTTGCCGGGCTGGGATCGCACACGCCCGGTGCCGTCGCGGAGGCGTGCACACGCCCGCCCGGCGGCTCTCTCCGACCTGGCCCTGTCCCGGGGCCGAGCCGTCCTGCGGTACCCGTGGTACCGAACCGACTGTTCTCCCGGTGGCCGCGTCACCAGACCACCGTGAGGAATTGCTGCGAGTGGGTGACCCGCTCGTCTGAGATTAACTCGCGGGTAACGAGCGCGCCAGCCCCCTGTGTTCGTGATGTACGTCCCACACGCCGGGCGACCCCCCTAACCTCGGTGTCATGGACGAAGAGTTGCGAATGCTCACGGAGCGCTTACGGGCCGAGGCGGCGACGTCGGGCGTGCCGGGCGCCCCGACGGCCCACGACCGGCTCGTGGTCACCGGGGACCACGACGAGCTGGCCGCGGTGCTCACCGAGCCCGGACACCCGCTCTGGGCCCGGGAACTGGCCGCCTTCCGGCTCGGGACGGCGGGGGACCGGCGGGCCTTCGAGTCCCTCGTGCTGCTGCTCAACCACCGGGACCCGCCGCGCTGCGCCTCCGCCGCCCATGCCCTGGCCCGCCTCGGTGACCCCCGCACCGCCCGCGCGGCCGCCACCCTCGCCACCAACGAGCTGCGGGTCGCCTACGCCCTGCACCCGGTGCGGCTGCTGGTCGAGCTGCGGGCCCCCGAGGCCGTGCCCGCCCTGATCGCCACGCTGGAACGCCGGCTGCGCCCGCACGACCCCCACCGGCGGGTCGCGCTCGCGTGCGTCGAGGGCCTGGGCGCTCTCGGCGACGACCGGGCAGGCCCCGTGCTGAACGACGCCCTCGCCCATCCGGCGCTGGCCCAGGCGGCGGTGCGGGCGCTGGCGCGCATCCCGGGACAGCGGTGAGCGGTCAGCCGGCCAGGTCGGCGGCGTACCGCACCTCGGGCACCTCGACCCCCTCCACCAGGAACGGCTCCTCGGCGCCGTCGGCGCCGAAACCCGCCCGTTCGTAGAAGCGCCGGGCGCGGGCGTTGTCCCTCAGCACCCACAGGAGCATCCGCGGGTGCCCGGCCGCCGCACACCGGCGCACCGACTCCCGGATCAGGGCCTGCCCGATGCCCGCGCCGAGCCGCTCCGGGGAGACGTAGATCGCGTACAACTCGGCGTCCCTGGTCGGTCGTTCACCGCCCCGGTAGGGGCCGTGGCAGGCCCAGCCGACGACTTCGCCGCGGTCGTCCTCGGCGACCAGGTTCACCACGCCGGCCCGGGCCCGGGAGAACAGGACGCGGCGCCGCTCGGCGTCCCCGGCGGCGTCCATCCCGTCCAGGTACACCTGCGGGACCAGGCCGCGGTAGGCGGTCTGCCAGCCCCGGACGCGGATCAGGGCCACCCGGTCGCAGTCGGCGACCGTCATCTCCCGCACCAGCGGCCCGCTCACGGGGCCACGACCGCGAACGCCTCGATCTCCATCAGGAACTCCGGCCGCACCAGCGCGGCCACCTGCACCGCCGAGGCGGCCGGCAGCCGGTCGCCGGGTATGTGCGCGGCGCGTGCGGTGCGGATCGCGTCCATGTGGGCCATGTCCGTGACGAAGTAGGTCAGCTTCACCACGTCGTCGAAGCCGGCGCCGGCCGCCGACAGGCACCGGCGCAGGTTCTCGAAGACCTGACGGGCCTGGGCCGCGGGGTCGCCCACGCCGACCGGCCTGCCGTCCTCGTCCAGGGCGAGCTGACCCGAGACGGCCACGAACCGCCCGGTGCCGAGGACGACATGGCTGTACTGGGCGGCGGGCGCGACGCCGTCGGGGGCGTGGATCCTGGTCAGCTCACTCATGCGCCCATCGTGGACCATGGCACTGACAACGCCCCCGGCGGGCCGCCGCCCGCCGGGGGAGCGGTCGGCTAGCGGCGGAAGCCGAGCAGCCCGTGCAGCGTCGAGCCGCGTGCGGACGTCGAAGCCGCCTTGGACTCCAGCGGCTTGGGCTGGGGCAGCGCCGCGCACACGGCGTCCGGCTCACCCGCGTCCGCCTCACCCGCGCCGCGCGGCACGGTGCCGTCGGTCAGGTACGCGGCCAGGTGCTCGTCCAGGCAGGAGTTCCCGCTCAGCGTGACGCCGTGGTTCCCGCCGCCCTCCTCGACGACGAGGGCGGATCCGCGCAGCAGGCGGTGCGCGGTGACCGCGCCCTCGTACGGGGTGGCCGCGTCGCCGGTCGCCTGGAACAGCAGCGCGGGCGGCAGTTCGCCGTTGGCGACGTCCACCGGTCGCCGCGCGCTCGTGGGCCAGGACGCGCACGGCGCGTTGTACCAGACGTTGTTCCAGACCATGAACGGCGCCTTCTCGTACAGGTCCCAGTTGTCGTCACGCCACTCGTCCCAGTCGCGCGGCCAGGCCGTGTCGCGGCACTGCACCGCGGTGTAGACGCTGTAGCCGTTCTCGCGGGAGGCGTCCAGCGCCCCGAAGTTCTCGTACGCCTCGACGAGCGGGTCCGTGTCCCCGGAGTTCACGTAGGCGGCGAAGGCCTCCGCCAGATAGGGCCAGTAGCCGTTGTAGTAGCCGCCGGGGACGAAGGTGTCCTCCAGCTCCGACGCGCCGACCCGCCCGCCCGCGGGCTCCTTCGCCAGCGCCGTCCGCATGGCGTACCAGGCCCGCTCGATCCGCTCCGGGTCGGTGCCCAGCCCGTACGCCGCGTCGTGCTCGGCGATCCACGCCAGGAACGCCCGGTGGCGGTCGTTGAAGGCGAGGTCCTGGTTGAGGTTGGCGTCGTACCAGACGTCGTCCGGGCCGACGACGGAGTCCAGGACCAGGCGCCGCACGCGCGCGGGGAAGAGCTTGGCGTAGACGGCGCCCAGATAGGTGCCGTAGGAGTAGCCGAAGTAGTTGATCCGCTCCGCGCCGAGCGCCGCGCGGATCGCGTCCACGTCCCGCGCGGCACTGACGGTGTCGATGTACGGCAGCACGTCCGCGTACTTGTCGCCGCATGCCTCGGCGAACGCCTCCGCGCGGGCGAGGTTGGCCCGCTCGACGTCCGGCGTGTCGGGCAGCGAGTCGGGGCGCACGGGGTCGAAGTGGCCCGGTCGGCAGTTCAGGGCGGGGCTGCTCTTCCCCACCCCGCGCGGGTCGAAGCCGATGACGTCGTACTGCGCGGCCACCTTCTCGGGCAGCGAGGACGCCACGAACCCGGCGAGGGTCAGCCCGCTGCCGCCCGGGCCGCCGGGGTTGACCAGCAGGGGGCCCTGGTACGTCGCGGCCGTGTGCGGCATGCGGGACAGCGCGAGCGTGATCTGCCTCCCGCGCGGGCGCGCGTGGTCGAGCGGCACCTTGAGGGACGCGCACTGGAGCGTCGGGTAGTCCTCCGTGGCGCACTTCTTCCAGTGGAGGTCCGAGGCGGGCGCGGCGGCCGGGGTCCCGGCGGAGTGCGGCGCGCTCGCCCCGGCGGGGACGGCCGTGACACTTCCGGCGGCGATGACGGCGGCGCCGCACAGCACGGCTGCGCGTTGTCTCATGGCGTCCTCCGGAGACGGCGGGGCTGCGGTCCGAGCGGTGCGCGGTCCTCGCCGCATCGTCCCGGGGAGCGCCCCAGGAGGAACGCATTCTGCTCACACTTGACCCAATTGGGCCGGAAGATGCCCTCGAATGCCCTCGAATACTCCTAGATGAACGAAAGTTGGGTCGGCTCGGTGGCGGCGGCCTCAGCGGGCCGTGCGGGCTCCGGCTCCGCGATCCGCCGCGGCATCCCCGCGCGCGCGGGCCCGATGCCGTACTCGCGGGCCAGATCGTGCACCTGGCGCGTGATCCGGCGCTGGTACCACTTCGGGGCGTAGGCGCCCTCCGCGTACAGCCGCTCGTACCGGCGCACCAGGTGCGGGTGGTGCCGGCCGAGCCAGGCCATGAACCACTCCCGGGCGCCCGGCCGCAGATGCAGCACCAGGGGCGTCACCGAGGTGGCCCCGGCGGCGGCTATCGCCCGCACGGTCGCGCGCAGTTGGGCCGGTTCGTCGCCGAGGAAGGGGATCACCGGCGCCATCAGGACGCCGCAGCCGATGCCGTGCTCGCCGAGGATCCGTACGACCTCCAGCCGGCGTTCCGGCGCGGGCGTGCCCGGCTCCACGGTGCGCCACAGCTCCGCGTCGGTGAACCCGACCGAGACCGAGATCCCCACGTCCGTCACCCGCGCCGCCCGCGTCAGCAGGTCCAGGTCGCGCAGGATCAGAGTGCCCTTGGTCAGGATCGAGAAGGGGTTCGCCCGCTCGGTGAGCGCCTCGATGATGCCGGGCATCAGCCGGTAGCGGCCCTCGGCGCGCTGATAGCAGTCGACGTTCGTGCCCATCGCTACGTGCTCGCCCTGCCAGCGGCGCGAGGCCAGCTGGCGGCGGAGCAGCTCGGGCGCGTTCACCTTGACGACGATCTGCGAGTCGAAGCCGAGTCCGGTGTCGAGGTCCAGGTAGCTGTGCGTCTTCCTCGCGAAGCAGTACACGCACGCGTGTGTGCACCCCCGATAGGGGTTCACGGTCCACTCGAACGGCATGCGCGAGGCCCCCGGCACGCGGTTGAGGATCGAGCGGGCCCGGACCTCGTGGAAGGTGACGCCGCGGAACTCGGGCGTGTCGAAGGTGCGGGTGGTCACCGTGTCCGCGCCGAACAGCGCGGGGTCGGCCGCTCGGGCGTGGTCGGAGTCGGTGAGGTTCTCCCAGCGCATGGACGCCTCCTCGGTAGCACTGGCCACACAATAGAACACTTGTTCCCTTGATCGTGCGGCCCAGTCGCACGGGGCTGCTTCGCGCCCCCCGATTTGGTGGCCGGGCGGCGGGGTGGTTGGCTTGCCCGGAACCCGAGAACCAGGCCCTGGAGGAACCCGATGGCGCAGGTCGAGGCGGAGACGGAGCGGATCGTCGCAGCCGACGCGGAGACGGTGTTCGACACCCTCGCCGACTACAGCGGTACCCGCGAGAAGCTGCTGCCCGAGCACTTCAGCGAGTACGAGGTCCGCGAGGGCGGCGACGGCGAGGGCACCCTCGTGCACTGGAAGCTCCAGGCCACCAGCAAGCGCGTCCGCGACTGCCTGCTGGAGGTCACCGAGCCGACCGACGGCGAGCTGGTCGAGAAGGACCGCAACTCCTCCATGGTCACCACCTGGCGGGTCACCCCGGCGGGCGAGGGCAAGTCCCGGGTCGTGGTCGTCACCACCTGGCAGGGCGCCGGCGGCGTCGGCGGCTTCTTCGAGAAGACCTTCGCGCCCAAGGGGCTCGCCCGGATCTACGACGCGATGCTCACCAAGCTCGCCGCCGAGGTCGAGAAGCAGTAGTCCTGACCGGCCGTCCAGAAGTGGCCAAACGGCAAGCCACGGGCGGCCGTTGGCCACCTCACCGGTTCGAGTGATCTCCGGTCGAACCGGCCGCGTTTCCGTAACTCGTCGCACTTGTTCGCAGTTGCCGCCTCAGGTGGCAATTGTGAGCAGGTGTGACGAGGGGAGCGGGACGTGGGCGGGATCACTCTGGTGCAGGACGAACCGGTCACCGCACCCCAGGCGCCTCCCCGGCCACCCACTCCCGACCCGGAGCCGGACGCGGCACTGAGCCCGCGCCGGGTGCGTCTGGTCTTCGTCGGACTGATGCTGGCGCTGCTGCTCGCCGCGCTGGAGCAGATGATCGTCGCCACGGCGCTGCCGAAGATCGTCGGCGAACTGCACGGCCTGGACAAGATGTCCTGGGCGATCACCGCCTACCTGCTCACCTCCACCGTCGGCCTGCCGATCTACGGCAAACTCGGCGACCTCTTCGGACGCAAGGGCGTCTTCCAGTTCGCCATCCTGGTCTTCGTCATCGGCTCCGCACTCGCCGGCCGCGCGCAGACCATGGACCAGCTGATCGCCTTCCGCGCGGTCCAGGGCGTCGGCGCGGGCGGCCTGATGATCGGCGTGCAGGCGATCATCGCGGACATCGTCCCGCCCCGCGAGCGCGGCCGCTTCATGGGCCTGATCGGCGCCGCCTTCGGACTCGCCTCGGTCGCCGGCCCGCTGCTCGGCGGCTACTTCACCGACCACCTCTCCTGGCGCTGGTGCTTCTACATCAACGTGCCCTTCGGCCTCGTCACCATGGCCGTCGTCGCCGTCGTCCTGAAGCTGCCGAAACCGCGGGTCAGGCCGCGCCTCGACATCCTCGGCGCCCTGCTGCTCGCCGCCGCCTCCACCTGCCTGGTCCTGCTCACCAGCTGGGGCGGCACCGAGTACGCGTGGGGGTCGGAGGTCATCCTCGGCCTCGCCGCCGGAGCGGCCGGGTCCACCCTCCTCTTCCTGGTCGCCGAGCGCTTCGCGCCCGAACCGCTCATCCCGCTGCGGCTGTTCCGGGACTCCGTCTTCAACATCACCGCGCTGGTCGGCCTCGTCATCGGCGTCGCCCTGTTCGGCGCCGCCAGCTACCTGCCGACCTTCCTGCAGATGGTCGACGGCGCCAGCGCCACCGAGTCCGGCCTGCTGATGCTGCCCATGATGGGCGGCATCGTCGTCGCCTCGATCGTCTCCGGACAGCTCATCAGCCGCACCGGTCACTACCGCTCCCACCCGATCCTCGGCAGCGCCCTGTCCGTCGTCGGCATGTGGCTGCTCTCCCGCCTCGACGCCGACACCCCCCGGCTGCACTACAGCGTCTGGATGGCCGTCCTCGGCGCCGGCATCGGCCTGGTGATGCCCGTCCTCGTCCTCGCCGTGCAGAACACCGTGCGCCCCGCCGACCTCGGCACCGCCACCAGCGCCAACAACTACTTCCGGCAGATCGGCGGCAGCGTCGGCGCCGCCATCTTCGGCACCCTCTTCGCCGACCGGCTCACCGACGCCCTGGCCGACCGGGTCCCCGCCGAGGCGGGCGCCGGGCTGCCCGACGCCGAGGCCATCACCCCACAGCTCGTCCACTCCCTGCCCCCGGCACTGCGCGACGCCTACATCGGGGCGTACGCCGACGCCATGCCGCGGATCTTCCTCTACCTGGTGCCGGTGCTCGTCCTCGGACTGCTCATCGCCCTCTTCCTCAAGGAGAAACCACTGGTGTCCCACCACGCCCCCGTCACCGACCCGGAGACCGCGCACCCCACCGTCCAGGTCCCGCGGGCCCGCTCGCCCTACGCCGCCGGCATCCCCGTCTGCGGCACCGTGCAGCACCCCGACGGCACCGTCGTGCCCCGCGCGGCGCTCACCCTCATCGACGTCGGCGGACAGCAGATCGGCCGGGGCGCCAGCGGCGACGACGGACGCTACGCCCTCGCCACGCCCGGCTCCGGGGCGTACGTCCTGATCGCCGCGGCCGGGGGCCACCAGCCGCAGGCGGTCTCCGTGACCGTCGGCGAACGCCCGGTCGAACTGGACGTGGTCCTCGGCGGCGCCGGGCGCCTGGCCGGCGGCGTGTTCACCGCCGACGGCAGCCCCGTGCGCGACGCGACCGTCACCCTCACCAACGTCCACGGCGAGGTCGTCGCCACCACCCGCAGCGGACGCGAGGGCGGCTACGTCATCACCGAGTTGGTGGCCGGTGAGTACACCCTCGCCGCCAGCGCCCCCGCCTTCCGCCCGGCCGCGCTGCCCGTCAGCGTCCAGGCCGCCCGCGAGACCCGCCAGGACGTCGAGCTGGCCGGCGGCGCCGTGCTGCGCGGCACCGTGCGGGCCGGCGGCGGACGGGTGGTGGAGGACGCGCGCGTGACACTGCTCGACGCGGCGGGCAACGTCGTCGACACCCTGACCACCGGCCCGGACGGCACCTTCCGGTTCGTCGACCTGTCGTCCGGCGAGTACACCGTCATCGCCGCCGGATACCCGCCCGTCGCCACCGTGCTCCAAGTGGCCGGCGGCGGCCGCACGGAGCGCGACCTGCAGCTCGGACACGAGGACTGAGACGGTCACCGGCGCGCGGGCGCGCGCCGGTGCGTTTGCGCGCCACCAATTTCCCCGTTGCCGCACATGGTCACCGGGCACCGCCGTACGGTGGTGACGGCTACTCAGATCTTGCGGAGCCGTGGGCAGGGAGGGCCTGACGCCATGGACCATGGCACCGAACGGGACACATCTCACGGCCGCCCGGCCGGACGCGGCGCCGTGCCGCCCGACCCTGTGACCGGCCGTGTCCCGCTGGCCGTCGTCGTGGTGGACCGCGACGGACTGGTCTCCCACTGGAGCCGCGGTGCACGACGGCTGTTCCGCCTGCCCAGGGAAGAGGCGATCGGCCGGCCCGCGCCCGACCTGCTGCCCGTCTCCGGAGTGCTGCCCGGGGCCGGCGCCGAGGACGACACGGCATACGGTGCGGACGAGACGGCATACGATGCGTACGCCGACTCCGACGGCCTGGGGCCCGGCCTTGAGTCCTCCCTCGACGGGCGGTTGTCCTACCCGGCGGCGGGCCGCGCCCGGCTGACCGTGCCGGCTGCCCGGCGCGTCGACGTCCTCTGGTGGGCGTACCCCCTGGTGGGCCCGGGCCCGGAGCGACTGTTGGTGCTGGCCGCCGACGCGGACGGGCTGCGGCGGGACTACGCCGACGGCGGCGCCCAGGCGCCCACGGTGGAGCGGATCGCGCCCGGTTTCGCGCTGCACACCGACTTCCCCGGCGCCGACGAACTCGCCCGCCGCCTCCCCGAGATCCTGCCCAGCATGAGCGTCGGCGAAAGCGCCCGCATGGTCGCCCAGGTTCTCGAACTGGGCTACCCCGTCCTGGAATTCAGCCAGAACGACCGGGTGCCGGTCACCCCCGACTGGGGCGTGCCCCGGCGGGCCGAACGCAGGGCGCGCCGAGAGCGGGCCGCCCACGCACTGGCCGCCGGCGAACCGGTGCCGGACGACCTGCGCGACGAGGCGGAGGACCTGGAGTACGCCGCCGTCCGCGAACGCCTGGAGTTCCTCAACGAGGTCAGTGGTGCGATCGGCACCTCGCTCGACCTCTCGCGGACCATCGTCGAGGTCAGCAGGGCGGTCGTCCCGCGCTTCACCGACGTCGCCGGCACCTATCTGCGCGAACAGGTCGTCGCCGGCGAGGGCTTCCCCGACGGCGTGCCGGACACGACGACGATGTGGCACCGGGTCGCTCTGGAGCACACCGACGAACCCGGCCGCTGGGACGACGTCGTACCGGTCGGCGAGGCCATGCCGTTCCCGGCGCACACCCCCTTCTTCCAGTGCATGACCAGCGGCGAACCGGTCCTGGTGCCGCGCATCACCGAGGAGATGGGCCACGCCATCGCCTCGCAGTTCGAGAAGAGGGACATCCGGCCGCTCATCACCGGCCGCTCGATGCTGCTGGTGCCCCTGAAGGCACGCCATGTCGTCCTCGGCTTCATGATCCTGCTGCGGCACCCGGAGCGGCCCGTCTTCAACGACATGGACCGGGTCACCGGCGCCGAACTCGCCGCCCGCGCGGGGCTCGTGCTCGACAACGCGCGCATGTACACGTACCAGGAGAACGTCGCCGAGACGCTCCAGGACAGCATGCTGCCGCACATCCCCGAGCGCATGGGCGGCTGCGACATCGCCACCCGCTACCTGCCCGGCACCCTCCTGGGCCGCGTCGGCGGCGACTGGTTCGACTCGGTGAAGCTGCCGGGCGCCCGCACCGCCCTCGTCGTCGGCGACGTGATGGGCCACGGCCTCAACTCGGCCGCGATGATGGGCCAGTTGCGCACCGCCGTGCAGACCATGGCCGGCCTCGACCTGCCGCCCGCCCAACTGCTGCGCAACCTCGACGACCTCGCCCAGCGGCTCGGCGACACCCACCTCGCCACCTGCCTGTACGCCGTCTACGACCCCATCGCCGGGGAACTCCACCTCGCCAACGCCGGTCACATCCCGCCGGTCCTGGTCCGCGCCGAGGACGGCGTCAGCGAGCTGATCGACCTGCCCACCGGGGCGCCGATCGGCGTCGGAGGGGTGCCCTTCGAGTCGGTACGGGTGCCGGTGGCGCCCGGCGACCGGCTGGTGATGTGCACGGACGGGCTGGTGGAGATGCGGGGCGAGGACATCGGCGTCGGCCTCGCCGCCCTGTGCGAGTCCGCCGCCCACCCCGCCGCGTCCATGGACGACGCCTGCGACACCATCATCCGCGCGCTGGGCACCCGCGGCGGCCGCAAGGACGACGTCGCCCTGCTGATGACGCGGCTGGGCGGCGTCGAGCCCGACGCCGTCGCCGAGTGGCGCCTCGCCCGCGACCCCTCGGAGGTCGGGCGGGCCCGCGCGGTGGTGCGCGAGCAACTCCACGACTGGGGCCTGCCGAAGCAGGCCGACGCCGCCGAGCTGATGGTCAGCGAACTCGTCACCAACGCCGTACGGCACTCCCACGCCCGCCCCGTCGAACTGCGCCTGGTGCGGGCGGACACGCTGCTGTGCGAGGTGGACGACGACGACCACGAACTGCCGGCGCTGAAGACCGCCGGGCCCCACGACGAGACCGGGCGGGGCCTGCGCGTCGTCAGCACCCTCGCCCGCGAGTGGGGCGCGAGCCGTACGAAGAACGGCAAGACCGTCTGGTTCGAACTGACCCTGCCCCGACGATGATTGACGCACGGTTCGCACGTCCGGTGAAGGAATGCGCCGGACGCTTGTGGCCGTGCGCGGGGCGCGATACACCGTACGCACCCGTCGCCTCGACGGGCCGTACGTCGGCGCACCTGGGGAGACGGGCATGAGCGTGACGAGTCGGTACCGGGCGGCCTGGGAGAGCTTCTGGAGCGAGGCGCCCGGGGGCCAGGGGGCGGTGTTCTGGGACGCGGAGCCGATGCTGACGGCCGGCCGCCACCTCGCCCACTTCGAGCCCCACCTGACCGACCCCGCCCTGCCGCTGGTCGACCTCGGCTGCGGCAACGGCACCCAGACCCGCTACTTCGCCGAACGCTTCCCGCACGTCGTCGGCGCCGACCTCTCCGCCGCCGCCCTCGACCACGCCCGCCGCGCCGACCCCGCGGGCTGGGCGGCGTACCGGCAGCTGGACGCCGCCGACAAGGCCGAGGCGGAGACGCTGCACGCAGAGCTGGGCGACGCCAACCTCTACGTGCGCGGTGTCCTGCACCAGTGCGAGCCCGACGACCGGCAGCCCCTCGCCGACGCGCTGGCCGCCCTCCTCGGCGCCCGCGGCCGCGCCTTCCTGGTGGAGCCCGCCCAGGCGGCCCGCACCGTCCTGGCGGACCTGGCCCAGGGCCCCGACGGCCCGCCCGCCAAACTCGCCCCCGTCCTCCGCCACGGGCTCACCCCCGGCGCGGTCCCCGACGAGGCGGTACCGGAGCACCTGCGCACGGCCGGCCTCACCGTCCTGGCGACCGGCGAACTCCCGCTGGTCACCACGGAGTACACGCCGGACGGCACCCGGATCGAGCTGCCGTCGAGGTGGGTGGTGGCGGGGCGTGGGGTGTGAGGCGCCTCTGACCAGGGCTGACGTGTTATTGGTCTGGACCGGTGAGAGTTGTCCACAGGTCTGGCTGGGGTTCGCCGCGACCGCGTAACGTGACGTCCCATGAAGATCCTCATCAGCGCCGACATGGAAGGCGCCACCGGCGTCACCTGGCCGGCCGACGTGCTGCCGGGGACGCCGCAGTGGGAGCGGTGCCGGTCGATGTTCACCTCCGACGTGAACGCGGCCGTGCTCGGGTTCCTCGACGGCGGCGCCGACGAGGTGCTGGTCAACGAGGCGCACTGGAGCATGCGCAACCTGCTCCTGGAGCGGCTCGACGAGCGGACCCAGATGCTCACCGGGCGCCACAAGGCGCTGTCCATGGTCGAGGGCGTCCAGCACGGGGACGTGGACGGCATCGCGTTCATCGGGTATCACGCCGGCGCCGGCATGGAGGGCGTCCTCGCGCACACCTACCTCGCCAACCAGATCACGGGCGTCTGGCTGAACGATGTACGGGCCAGTGAGGGGCTGCTCAACGCGCACGTCGTCGCCGAGTACGGGGTGCCGGTCGTGCTGGTCACCGGGGACGACGTGGCCTGCGAGGACGCGCTGGGCTACGCGCCCGAGGCGCGGAAGGTCGCGGTCAAGGACCATGTGTCGCGGTACGCGGCGGTGTGCCGTACGCCCGCCAGGACCGCCGCCGACATCCGCGCGGCCGCCAAGGAGGCGGCGGCGCTCGCGGTGCGGTACGAGCCGGTGAGCGGCGGGCCGTTCACCGTGGCCCTGGAGTTCGACGCCGAGCACCTGGCGGCGGCCGCGACCGTGGTGCCCGGTGTGGCGCGGGTGGGGGAGCGGAAGGTGGCGTACACCCACGACACCATGTTCGAGGCGATCCGGACGTTCAAGGCGGTCACCACGATCGTCTCGGCGGCGGTGGAGGAGCAGTATGGCTGAGCAGACGGGGACCGACGCGCGGGCACTGGACGAGGTCGTCCGGTTCACCTCCGAGCTGATCGGGATCGACACCACCAACCGAGGGGGCGGCGACTGCCAGGAGCGGCCGGCCGCCGAGTACGCCGCCGCGCGGCTCGCCGAGGCCGGGATCGAGCCCACGCTGCTTGAGCGGGCCAAGGGCCGCACCAACGTCGTGGCCCGCATCGAGGGCACCGACCCGTCGGCCGACGCGTTGCTCGTGCACGGTCACCTGGACGTGGTGCCCGCCGAGGCCGCCGACTGGAGCGTGCACCCCTTCTCCGGGGAGATCCGCGACGGCGTCGTCTGGGGGCGCGGCGCGGTCGACATGAAGAACATGGACGCGATGATCCTCGCCGTCGTGCGTGACTGGGCCCGCGCGGGGGTGCGGCCGCGGCGCGACATCGTGCTCGCCTTCACCGCGGACGAGGAGGCCAGCGCCGAGGACGGCTCCGGCTTCCTCGCCGACCGGCACGCCCCGCTGTTCGAGGGCTGCACCGAGGGCGTCAGCGAGTCCGGGGCGTTCACCTTCCACGACGGCGCCGGGCGGCAGTTCTACCCCATCGCCGCAGGTGAGCGCGGTACCGGCTGGCTCAAGCTCACCGCGCGCGGACGGGCCGGGCACGGCTCGAAGGTGAACAGGGAGAACGCGGTCACCCGGCTCGCCGCCGCCGTCGCCCGCATCGGCGACCACGAGTGGCCGCTGCGCCTGACCCCGACCGTGAGCGCCGCCCTGACCGAGATCGCGGCCGTCTACGGCATCGAGAGCGACCTGAGCGACGTCGACGCGCTGCTGGACAAGCTCGGGCCCGCCGCGGGGCTCGTCGAGGCCACCGTCCGCAACAGCAGCAACCCGACCATGCTGGACGCCGGGTACAAGCTGAACGTCATCCCGGGCGAGGCCGTCGCCCACGTCGACGGGCGGTTCCTGCCCGGCGGCGAGGACGAGTTCCGCGACACCCTCGACCGGCTCACCGGGCCCGACGTGGACTGGGAGTTCGCCCACCGCGAGGTCGCCCTCCAGGCGCCGGTGGACTCGCCGACGTACGCCCGGATGCGCGCCGCCGTCGAGGAGTTCGCGCCGGAGGGGCATGTGGTGCCGTACTGCATGTCCGGCGGCACGGACGCCAAGCAGTTCTCGCGGCTCGGCATCACCGGCTACGGCTTCGCGCCGCTGAAGCTGCCCGAGGGCTTCGACTACCAGGCCCTCTTCCACGGCGTGGACGAACGCGTCCCCGTCGAGGCGCTGCACTTCGGCGTCCGGGTCCTGGACCGGTTCCTGCGCACGGCCTAGCGCCGTTCCGACCGAGCGGCTGGAGGAGAAGGAAGTGGGGGAGTCAGTGCGGACTCTTGCGTACGGGGCGTGGCCCTCGCCCATCGACGCGGTGCTCGCCGCCGCGCACGACGGGCGTCCCGACGACGTGGGCTTCGTCGGCGACGAGGTGTGGTGGACCGCGCCCCGGCCCACCGAGGGCGGGCGGCGCGCGCTGGTGCGGCGCCACCCCGACGGCACCGAGGAGCCGGTGCTGCCCTCGCCGTGGAACGTGCGCAGCCGCGTCATCGAGTACGGCGGCCGGCCGTGGGCCGCGGTCACCACCGACGCCGGGCCGCTGGTGGTCTTCGTGAACTTCGCCGACCAACGGCTGTACGCCTACCGGCCGGGCGGTGCCGAACCGCGTCCGCTGACGCCCGTCTCCCCGGTCGGCGGCGGGCTGCGCTGGGTCGAGCCGCAGCCGCGCCCCGAGCGCGCCGAGGTGTGGTGCGTCCTGGAGGAGTTCACCGGCGACGGGCCCACCGACGTGCGCCGGCTCCCGGTCGCCGTGCCGCTGGACGGCTCGGCCGCCGACGACCGGGACAAGCTCCGCGAACTCACCGGCGAACGCCACCGCTTCGTCACCGGACCCCGCGTCTCCCCCGACGGGCGGCGCGCGGCCTGGCTCGCCTGGGACCACCCGCGCATGCCGTGGGACGGCACCGAGCTGATCGTCGCCGACATCGGCCCCGACGGCACCTTCCGGGACGCCAGGACCGCCGCCGGCGGCCCCGAGGAGTCGATCGCCCAGGTGGACTGGGCCCCGGACGGCGCCCTGCTGTACGCCTCCGACCGCACCGGCTGGTGGAACCTCTACCGCGACGGACGGCCGCTGTGCGCCCGCGACGAGGAGTTCGGCGGGCCGCTGTGGAAGCTCGGGCAGCGTTGGTTCGCGCCCCTGGACAGCGGACTGATCGCCGTCCTGCACGGCCGGGGCGCCCCCGTCCTCGGGATACTCGACCCGGAGACCGGCGAGGTCGTCGACGCGGCCGGCCCCTGGACCGAGTTCGCGCCCACCCTGGCCGCGCACGGTGAGCGCATCGCGGGGGTCGGCGCCGGTGCGCACAGCGGCTACGAGGTCGTCGAGCTGGACGCCCTCCCCCACGCTCGAACGAGCTCGCGCGGGGGGACCCCCAGCGCCCGCGCCCGCGTGATCGGCGCCCCGCACGAGGACGTCGTGGACCCGGCGTACTACCCGCGGCCGGAGATCCGCACCTTCACGGGCCCGGACGGCCGCGACATCCACGCGCACCTCTACCCGCCGCACCACCCCGGCTGCCGCGCGCCGGACGGCGCCCTACCGCCGTACGTCATCTGGGCGCACGGCGGTCCCACCACCCGCTCCCCGCTCGTCCTCGACCTGGAGATCGCCTACTTCACCTCCCGCGGCATCGGCGTCGCCGAGGTCAACTACGGCGGCTCCAGCGGGCACGGACGCGAGTACCGCAACCGGCTGCGCGAGCAGTGGGGCGTGGTCGACGTCGAGGACTGCGCGGCCGTCGCCCTCGCCCTCGCCGAGGAGGGCACCGCCGACCGGCGGCGGCTCGCGGTGCGCGGCGGCAGCGCGGGCGGCTGGACCTCCGCGGCCTCCCTGGCCACCACCGACGTCTACGCCTGCGGCACGGTCATCTACCCGATCCTCGACCTGACCGGCTGGGGCACGGGGGAGACCCACGACTTCGAGTCCCAGTACCTGGAGAGCCTGATCGGCCCGTACGCCGATGTGCCCGGCCGGTACGCCGAGCGGTCGCCCGCCGAGCACGCCGACCGCGTCACCGCGCCGTTCCTGCTGCTCCAGGGCCTGGACGACGTGATCTGCCCGCCCGTGCAGTGCGAGCGGTTCCTCGCCCGCATGGCCGGCCGCGGGGTGCCGCACGCCTACCTCACCTTCGAGGGCGAGGGGCACGGCTTCCGCCGGGCGGAGACCATGGTGCGCGCCCTGGAGGCCGAACTCTCCCTCTACGCACAGGTCTTCGGCCTTGACCCGCAGGGCATCCCCACCCTGGAGCTGACCCGGTGAGCGGCGTGACGGAACTGACCCGGCCGGCCCGGCTCGCCCCCGGCGCCCGGGTGGCCGTCGTCGCGCCCAGCGGGCCCGTGCCCGAGGAGCGGCTCCAGGCGGGCCTGGACGTCCTGCGCGGCTGGGACCTCGACCCGGTCGTGGCACCGCACGTCCTGGACCGGCACGGCACCTTCGCCTATCTCGCGGGCACCGACACCGACCGGGCCGCCGACCTCCAGGCCGCCTGGTGCGACCCGTCCGTGGCCGCCGTGCTGTGCGCCCGCGGCGGGTACGGCGTCCAGCGCATGGCCGACCTGCTCGACTGGGAGGCGATGCGCGCGGCCGGGCCGAAGGTCTTCGTCGGCTTCAGCGACATCACCGCCCTGCACGAGGCGTTCGCGACCCGCCTCGGGCTGGTCACCCTGCACGGTCCGATGGCCGCGGGGGTCGACTTCATCAAGAACACGCGGGCGCAGGAGCACCTGCGGGCCAGCCTGTTCGCCCCCGACGCCGTCCGGGTGATCGCGTCCGGCGGCGCCCCGATGGTCCCCGGCCGGGCGCGGGGCGTCACCCTCGGCGGCTGCCTCGCCCTGCTCGCCTCCGAACTGGGCAGCCCGCACGCCCGGCCCTCCGCGCGCGGCGGGCTGCTGTGCCTGGAGGACGTGGGGGAGGAGACGTACCGCCTCGACCGCTACCTCACCCAGCTGCTCCGCGCGGGCTGGCTCGACGGGGTCGGCGGGGTGCTGCTGGGCTCCTGGCAGGAGTGCGAGCCGTACGAGCGGCTGCGGCCCCTGCTGGCCGACCGGCTCGGGAGCCTCGGCGTCCCGGTCGTCGAGGACTTCGGGTTCGGGCACTGCGAGGGGGCGCTGACCGTCCCGTTCGGCCTAACGGCGGAACTCGACGCGGACGCGGGCACCCTGACCCTGGAGCGGCCCGCACTGCGCTGACCGCGCTCCGCGTGCCTCCGGGGCGCCTTAGGCTGGCCCCATGCCGCACACCCCGTCCCGTCACCTCGCCGAGGGCCCTCGCGTGGGCATACGGCACTACACCTACGCGGACGCCGCCGAGTTCACCGCCCGGGCCCGGGAGAGCAAGGACCTGCACCACCCGTGGCTCTTCCCGCCGGACAGTCCTCAGGCGTACGACGCCTACGCGGCCCGGCTGATCGAGGACCGCACCAAGGCCGGGTTCCTGATCTGCGAGAAGGACCGGGCGGGCGGTTCCGGCGACGGCGGAGCCATCGCCGGGTTCGTCAACATCAACAACATCGTCGAGGGCGGCTTCCTGAGCGGCGCCGTCGGGTACGGCGCCTTCGCGCACGCGGCCGGCCGGGGGCTGATGCGCGAGGGGCTGGGCCTCGTGGTGCGGTACGCGTTCGGGCCGATGCGGCTGCACCGGCTGGAGATCAACGTGCAGCCGGGCAACGCCGCCTCGATCGCGCTGGCCCGCTCCTGCGGCTTCCACCTGGAGGGTTTCTCGCCGCGGATGCTGCACGTCGACGGGGCGTGGCGCGACCACCAGCGCTGGGCGATCACCGCCGAGACCGTGGCCTCCGGTTGATCGCCGACCGCCCGGCCTCGAACCCCTGCCCGCACCGCGCCCCACGCAGTTAAACGTGAGTCACGTCGCGTCACGGTGACCGGCTCCGCCCCTGTTCACCGCGCCGGTGAGCGGCTTCCATGGGGAACCGTGACGACGATCCGACGTGAGGTACTGACCCTGCCCGCCGCGCCGCAGGGCCCGGACAACCCGCTGCCACCGCTGCGCCCCCTGGACGAGGCCCACCGCATCGACGACCGCGACCGGGCGGGCCTGCCGCGCGACATGGCCCGCCAGGTCGACTACGAGCCGCTGCGCAGCCTGCTGCCCGTCATGGTCCGGGACGGCTACGGCCGCGCACGCGAGGCGCGGGAACTGGACGCGCTGGTCATCGAGAACGACCGGCTGCGAGCCACCGTCCTGCCCGCGCTCGGCGGCCGGATCGCCTCCCTGCACCACAAGCCGACCGACCGCGAACTCCTCTACGTCAACCCCGTCCTCCAGCCCGCCAACTTCGCCCTCAACGGCGCCTGGTTCTCCGGCGGCATCGAGTGGAACATCGGCGCCACCGGACACACCACACTCTCCTGCTCACCGGTGCACGCCGCCCGCGTGCCCGCCCCGGACGGCGGCGAGATGCTGCGCCTGTGGGAGTGGGAGCGGCTGCGCGACCTGCCCTTCCAGGTCGACCTGTGGCTTCCGGACGGCTCCGACTTCCTGTACGTCGGCGTCCGCGTCCGCAACCCGCACGAACGCCCGGTGCCGACCTACTGGTGGTCCAACATCGCCGTGCCCGAGGACCGCCGGGTCCTCGCCCCCGCCGACGAGGCGTACCACTTCGGCTACGAGCGACGGCTGAGCCGCGTGCCCGTCCCGGAGTACGACGGCACCGACCGGACGTACCCGCTGAGCAGCACCTACGCCGCCGACTACTTCTACGACGTGCCGGACGGCCGGCGCCGCTGGATCGCCGCGCTCGACGAGCACGGCCACGGGCTGGCG
The DNA here is from genome assembly GCF_042717365.1 of Streptomyces sp. NPDC058534. Classification (NCBI taxonomy): domain Bacteria; kingdom Bacillati; phylum Actinomycetota; class Actinomycetes; order Kitasatosporales; family Streptomycetaceae; genus Streptomyces; species Streptomyces sp. NPDC058534. The sequence continues at coordinate 77,498 of NZ_JBHXNW010000017.1, read as the reverse complement.
CAGACCTCGACCGACGTGCTGCGGGGCCGGAAGCTGTTCGTGTGGGGCACCGGACCCGGCGGGCGCCGCTGGCAGGAGTGGCTCACCGAGCCCGGCACCGGCGGCTACTGCGAGATCCAGGCCGGCCTCGCCCGCACCCAGCTGGAGCACGTCAGGCTGGACGCGGAGAGCGAGGTGTCCTGGCTGGAGGCGTACGGACCGCTCGAAGCCCCGCCCGACGGCGACTGGCACACCGTGCTGCGCGGGGCGGAGGAGCGGCTGGAGACCGCCCTGCCGCGGGCCGACGTGGACGCCGCCTACGAGGCATGGCGGGCGTACGCCGACACCGAGCCCGGCGAGCGCCTGGCGACCGGCTCGGGCTGGGGCGCTCTCGAAGCGCTGCGTGCGGGTTGGAAGCTGCCCGGCACCCCGTTCGGTGAGGACACGCTCGGCGAGGAGCAGGAACCCTGGCTGCACCTGCTGCGCGCCGGGACCCTCCCCGAGACCGGACGCCACGAGCCGCCCGGCTCCACCCTGGTCGCCCGGCCCTGGCGGGACATGCTGGAGACCACCGCCGCCACCCCGCTCGCCGAGTACCACCTCGGGGTCGCCCAGTGGCACGGCGACGACCGGGCCCAGGCGGTGCGCAGCTGGGAGCGCGGCCTCAAGGACGCCGCCGACCGCTGGCCGTTGCTGCGCTGCCTCGCCGCCGCGGACCAGGCGGACGGGCACCCGGAGCGGGCCGCCGACCAGTACGCGGAGGCCTTCGACGACCTGTGCGCGCGCCGGCCGGACCCCGCGGGCGCTCCGGACCGGGACGAACGGTGGACGGCCGTCGCCGCGGCTCTCGGCCGGGAGGCCATCGGGGCGCTGCTCGCGGTCGGACGCACGGCCGACGCCCGTGCCGTGTGGGAGCGGCTGGACCCCGCGACCCGGGTCCGCGGCCGGTTCCGGCTGGCCGAGGGGGAGTTGCTGGCCGCCGAGGGACGCCGCGAGGACGCGCGGGCCGTCTTCGACGAGGGCTTCGAGGTGGCCGACCTGCGGGAGGGCGACGAGAGCATCGGAGCGCTGTGGGCGCGGCTCGGCGACGAACCGCTCCCGGCCCGGCACGACTTCCGGATGCGGCCGGACGGGGGGTGAGCCCGTCCGGCCCGGGGCTACGCCCGCCGGTCCACGTACTCGTAGATCGCGCCGTCCGGGTGCCGGGCGATCAGGTTGCGGCCCGCGGGCGTGGGGACCGGTCCGGCGATGACGTCGCCCCCCAGCGAGGTGAGGGTGCGCTGGGTCTCCTCGACGTCCGTCACCGCGATCGTCGCCGTCACCTTGCGCAACACCTCGAGCTGGGACTCGGGTCCGCTCATCAGCAGGAAGCAGCCGACCGCGGCGACTTCGACCCCGCCGCGTTCGGAACGCATGGCCCGGCCACCGGCCAGACCCTCGTAGAAGGGGATCGCCTTCTCCAGGTCGTCGACGTAGACGCGCAGTGTGGCTCCCAGAATGTCCATGGCGACGAGCCTAGTTGGCGGGCGCCGGGTCCGACTCGCGCCCCGGCCATGGAAGTTCCGCGCCCGGGTACCCGCAAGGTATGGACCGCATGGATCACTTGGAACACCTGGACAGGCATCTGGTCGACGAACTGGCACAGGTGGCACGCGAGACCGTGCGCGACGAGCTGCGCGAACAGACCCGCAAGCAGCGCCGCAAGGCCACGCTGTACGCCGCGTCCGGTGCCGCCGCCCTGTACGCGGGCGCGGCCCTCGCGCTCACCGTGGGCCTGGCGCTCGCCGTGGGACTGCCCGACTGGGCCGCCGCGCTGATCACGGCCGCCCTCCTGGGCGTCGCCGCGTATCTGCTGCGCGGTGCGGCCCGGCCCCACCCGTCGGGGCCGGGGTCCGGCCACGGCGTCGGCGGTGACGCGCCGGCCGTGCCGTCGGGCGCGCCCGAGGTGCCGCCGATGCCGCCGGTGGCACCCGGCGTGGGCGGCGCGACCGGCGTCCCGGGCCCGCCCGCGCCGGGCGGTTCCGGAGCTGCGGCACCGCGCCAGGACGGCACCGACCCCGAGGCCCCGCGCGAGCGCGGCTGACCGCCCGCGGACACAGCGGTGGGCCCGCACGGATACGCGTCCGTGCGGGCCCACCGGCGTGCGGGTCAGGCACCCCGCTGGAGCTGCGGCAGCACCTTCGTGCGGTAGAGGTCGAAGAAGCCGCGCAGGTCGGGGCCGATCTGGTTGACGTAGACACGGTCGAAGCCGGCGTCGGCGAACCGCTTCAGCTCCGCGACGTGCTCGTCCACGTCGCCGCCGCACACCCGGCTGCTGCGCACCATGTCCTCGGTGACGAGGGTCTGCGCCTGCTCGAAGTGTTTCGGCGAGGGCAGCACCTGGCTCAGCTCGCCCGGCAGCTGCTCGTTGGCCCAGAGCCGGTGCACGGTCCGTACCGCCTCGTCCCGGTCGGTGTCGTAGCAGACCTTGGTGCCCCCGCTGACGAGCTTCCCGCCGCCCCCGCCCTTGCGGTACTGCTCCACCATCGAGGCGTCCGGCATCATCGTGATGTAGCCGTCGCCCACCCTGGAGGCCAGCTGGGTCGCCGCCGGGCCGAAGCCGGAGATGTCGATCGGGACGGGCTCGTCGGGGAGGGTGTACAGGCGGGCGTTCTCCACCGTGTAGTGGGTGCCGTGGTGGTTGACCTCCTCGCCGGTGAAGAGCCGGCCCATGATCTGGACCGCCTCCTCCAGCATCTCCAGGCGTACGTGCGCGGCGGGCCAGGCGTCGCCGAAGATGTGCTCGTTGAGCGCCTCGCCGGTGCCGATGCCGAGCCGGAAGCGGCCGTTGGACATCACGGCGCTGGTCGCCGCCGCCTGCGCCACCACCGCCGGGTGGATGCGCACGGTCGGGCAGGTCACCGCCGTCTCCACCGGCAGGGACACGGCGTCCGACAGCGCGCCGATCACCGACCACACGAACGGGCTCTGGCCCTGTTCGCCGTTCCACGGGTGGTAGTGGTCCGAGATCCACAGGGCCTCGAACCCGGCCTGCTCGGCCATCCGGGCCTGCTCGATCAGTTCCGCCGGGCCGTACTGCTCGCACGAGAGGAAATAGCCGTACTCGGGCATGAGGGGGTGCCTCCGGACAGGGAGCGGGTGGGACCGGGGCCGGGTACCCGGGCGTATGGCGGAGAACCGGCGGCGCGGCGGCTTCCTCGCGGACGTTTGGGTGCCCTGGTCAAGGGGACGCGGAAGGCTCACGAGGTACGCGACAGCCCGGAGGCGAACCGTGAGCCGACCCCGCATCGTGATCGTCGGTGCCGGCTTCGCCGGGTACCGGACGGCCCGCACCCTGTCCCGGCTCACCCGGCACCAGGCCGACATCACCCTGCTCAACCCGACCGACTACTTCCTCTACCTGCCGCTGCTGCCGCAGGTGGCCGCCGGAATCCTGGAACCGCGCCGGGTCACCGTGTCCCTCTCGGACTCGCTGCCGCACGTCCGGCTGGTGCTGGGCGAGGCCGACGGCATCGACCTCGACGAGCACACCGTGCGCTACACCGGGCCCGAGGGCGGCGAGGGCACCCTGTCCTTCGACCGGCTGGTGCTCGCCGCGGGCAGCGTCAACAAACTGCTGCCCGTCCCGGGCGTCGCCGAGCACGCCCACGGCTTCCGGGGGCTGCCGGAGGCGCTGTATCTGCGCGACCACGTGACGCGCCAGGTGGAGCTGGCCGCCGCGGCCGACGACCGCGAGGAGAGCGCCGCGCGGTGCACCTTCGTCGTGGTCGGCGCCGGATACACCGGCACCGAGGTCGCCGCGCACGGCGCGATGTACACCGACGCGCAGGTCCGCAAGCACCCCATGCGCACCGGTATGCGGCCCCGCTGGATGCTGCTGGACGTGGCGCCCCGGGTGCTGCCCGAGATGGACGAACGGCTCTCCCGCACCGCCGAGCGGGTGCTGCGGCAGCGGGGCGTCGACGTGCGGATGGGGACCTCGGTGAAGGAGGCCACGCACGACGGGGTGGTGCTGACCGACGGTACGAGCGTCGACACGCGCACGCTGGTGTGGTGCGCGGGGGTGCGGCCGGACCCGCTGGTCGAGTCCCTGGGGCTGCCCATGGAACGCGGCCGGCTGCTCGTCGACCCGCACCTCCAGGCACCGGGCCGCCCCGAGTTGTTCGCCTGCGGAGACGTGGCCGCGGTGCCCGACCTGACCCGGCCCGGCCAGTTCACGCCGATGACCGCGCAGCACGCCTGGCGGCACGGCAAGGTGTGCGCGCAGAACGTCGCCGCGTCGCTCGGTATCGGCGAGCGGCGGCCCTACCGCCACCGTGACCTGGGGTTCGTCGTGGACCTCGGCGGGGCCAAGGCCGCCGCCAACCCCCTCGGCCTGCCGATGTCCGGCCCCGCGGCGGGCGCGGTCACCCGCGGCTACCACCTCGCGGCGATGCCGGGCAACCGCGTCCGGGTGGCCGCGGACTGGCTGCTGGACGCGGTGCTGCCCCGTCAGGCGGTGCAGCTGGGCCTCGTCCGCTCCTGGTCGGTGCCGCTGGAGTCGGCGTCACCGGAGGTGGCACGCGTGGCGGGCCGGCCGGAACGGCCCGGGAAGGCCCCGGCGACACCCGGAAACCGCCCCGCCGCCGAGCCGGCCGAGCCCGCCGAGCCCGTCGAGGGCCCGCCGAACGGTGAGCCCACGCAGAAGCGGCGCGACGGCGACTCCGCGAAGCGCGGGCCCGGCACCGAGCCCGCGAGGAACCAGTCGGGCGGTGAGCCCGCCAAGAATCAACCGGGTGGTGAGCCTGCGAAGAATCAGTCGGGTGGTGAGCCTGCGAAGAATCAGTCGGGTGGTGAGCCCGCCAAGAATCAGCCGGGTGGTGAGCCTGCGAGGAACCAGTCGGGCGGTGAGCCCGCGAGGAACCAGCCGGGCGGGGAGTCCGCCAAGAACCAGCCGCACCCGCCCCGTGCCGCCGGCAAGCCGCGGCGGGCCGGGGAAGGCGGCGGTACGGGGTTTGCCCGGGGTTCCGGCAAGGCGCGCAAGGCGTCCCGGGCGTCCGGCGGAGGTCGGTCCGTCGCCCCGTCCGGACCGAGCCGGGCCGCGGGTCCGCCCGCCGACCCCGGGCCCGAACCCCCGGAGAACCAGCCGCCCCCCGGACCCGACATCGCCCCCGGCCCGGTCAAACGCACCGACGGCCGCAGCGTGGAAGGAGACTCATGAACACCGGTGAACTCGTCGACCTCGGACAGCAACTGCGCGTCGACAGCGTACGGGCGGCGGACGCCGCCGGCTCCGGGCACCCGACGTCCTCGATGTCCGCCGCCGACCTGATGGCCGTACTGCTGGCCAACCACCTCCGCTACGACTTCGCGCGCCCCGCCCACCCCGGCAACGACCGTTTCGTGCTCTCCAAGGGACACGCCTCGCCGCTGCTGTACTCCGCCTTCAAGGCGGCCGGCGCCATCGACGACGAGGAACTGCTCACCTTCCGCAAGGCGGGCAGCCGCCTGGAGGGCCACCCCACGCCGCAGCGGCTGCCGTGGGTCGAGACGGCCACCGGTTCGCTCGGCCAGGGCCTGCCCGTCGGCGTCGGCATCGCCCTCGCGGGCAAGCGGCTGGACCACAACGACTACCGCGTGTGGGTGCTGTGCGGCGACAGCGAGATGGCCGAGGGATCGGTGTGGGAGGCCGCCGAGCACGCCGGGCACGAACACCTCGACAACCTCACCGTGATCGTCGACGTCAACCGGCTCGGCCAGCGCGGACCCACCCGGCACGGCCATGACCTCGACGCGTACGCGCGCCGCTTCCGCGCCTTCGACTGGCACACGATCGAGGTCGACGGCCACGACGTCGACGCCGTCGACCGCGCCTACGGCGAGGCCCTGTCCACGAAGGGCCAGCCCACCGCCGTCATCGCCCGCACCCTCAAGGGCAAGGGCGTCAAGGCGGTGGAGGACCGCGAGGGCCACCACGGCAAGCCGCTGTCCGACGCCGAGGAGGCCGTCGCCGAACTCGGCGGCCCGCGCGACCTGCGGGTCACGGTGCATGAACCCGAGGACGCGCGGGCGCTGCACTCGACCGGCACCGGGCAGACCGAGCTGCCCCGCTACGAGCTGGGCGACGAGGTCGCCACCCGCAACGCCTTCGGCGAGTCGCTGGCCGCGCTCGGCACCGCCCGCGGCGACGTCGTCGCCCTCGACGGCGAGGTGGGCGACTCCACGCGCGCCGAGTTCTTCGCCAAGGAGCACCCCGAGCGCTACTTCGAGTGCTACATCGCCGAGCAGCAGATGGTCGCCGCGGCCGTGGGGATGGCGGCACGCGGCTGGGTGCCGTTCGCCACCACCTTCGCCGCGTTCCTGACCCGCGCCTTCGACTTCCTGCGCATGGCCTCCGTCAGCGGCGCCGGCATCAACCTGGTCGGCTCCCACGCGGGTGTCGCCATCGGCCAGGACGGGCCCAGCCAGATGGGTCTGGAGGACCTGGCGATGATGCGGGCCATCCACGGCTCGACCGTGCTGTACCCGTGCGACGCCAACCAGACCGCGCGCCTGGTCGCCGGGATGGCGGGCCTGGAGGGCGTCCGCTACCTGCGCACCTCGCGCGGCGAGAGCAAGGTCGTCTACGGCCCCGACGAGGAGTTCCCGGTCGGCGGCAGCAAGGTGCTGCGCTCCTCCGACGGCGACCGGCTCACCCTCGTGGCGGCCGGCGTCACCCTGCACGAGGCGCTGGCCGCGGCCGACGCCCTCGCCGGGGACGGCATCCCGGTCCGGGTGATCGACCTGTACTCGGTCAAGCCCGTCGACCGCGCCACCCTGCGCCGGGCCGCGGAGGAGACCGGCTGCCTGGTCAGCGTCGAGGACCACCGCCAGGAGGGCGGGATCGGCGACGCGGTCCTCGACGCGTTCTGCGACGGTCGGCCCGTGCCCCGGCTGGTGCGGCTCGCCGTCGGGACGATGCCGGGCTCCGCGACCCCCGCCGAGGAACTGCACGCCGCGGGGATCGACGCCGAGTCCATCGCCGCGGCCGGACGGATGCTGGTGGAGCAGGCGATCGTTCCGTGAGTGGGGACGACGGCGCACGGACCGTGCGGGCCGGCCGCCACACGGTGGAGGTCCACCGCCCGGCCAAGGTGCTGTTCCCCGCGGGTGAGGGCGGCGCGCCGGAGTACACCAAGGGTGATCTCGTCGACTACCACCGTGCCGTCGCCCCGTTCATGCTGCCGCACCTGCGGGGGCGCCCGCTCATGCTGGAGCGGCATCCCGACGGCGTCGACGGGCCCAGGTTCATGCAGAAGAACACTCCGGAGCACTACCCGGAGTGGGTCGGCCGCGTCGAGGTCGGCAAGGAGGGCGGCACCGTCTGCCACACGGTCTGCGACGACTCGGCCACCCTCGTCTACCTCGCCGACCAGGCCGCCCTCACCCTGCACCGCTGGCTGTCCCGGGCGGGGCAGGTGGACCGGCCGGACCGGATGGTCTTCGACCTCGATCCGGCCGGTGACGACGACTTCGAGGCGGTCCGGGAGGCCGCCCGGCTGGTGGGCGAGCTGCTCGACGGGCTGAAGCTGCCCTCGGCGCTCATGACCACCGGATCCCGGGGGCTGCACGTCGTGGTCCCCCTGACGAGACGTCAGGACTTCGACGAGGTAAGGGAGTTCGCGCGGGACGCGGCCGAGGTCCTGGCCGCGGCCCATCCGGACCGGCTCACCACCGCCGCCCGCAAGAAGGACCGCGGGGACCGGCTCTACCTCGACATCCAGCGCAACGCCTACGCGCAGACCGCGGTGGCGCCCTTCACCGTCCGCGCCCGGCCCGGCGCGCCCGTGGCCACGCCCATCTCCTGGGACGAGCTGGACGACCCCGCCCTGCACGCCCGCCGCTGGACGATCGCGGACGCCGTCGAGCAGGCCCGCACCCGGCCCTGGGCCGGGATCATGAACCGCCCCCGGGCACTGGGCCCCGCCCGGCGACGGCTGAACGCGCTGCGCGGCTGAGTCGTCCCGGCCGCGGCGTGCCAGGTCACGTCGGCGCGTGGCACATGCACGCGTCCATGGAGGTTTGGCGAACATCCTTGCGGCCACCCGGTATGAGAGGTGGCCATGACGAACACGAACAACACGTCCGAATCGCAAGGCTCACAACACAGTTCACGAAAACAACATAAGTCACATAAGTCACAGGAGTCACACCAGGAGTCACACGAGTCCCGCGGGCCCCGGCCCATGGAGGTGCTGCGCGAGGCACGCGCTCAGCTCGCGGAGCTCACCGGCATGACAGCCGAATCCGTGTCGTCCTTCGAGCAGACGGAGGAGGGCTGGGTCCTGGAGGTCGAGGTCCTCGAACTCCAGCGGGTTCCCGACACGATGAGCCTGATGGGGAGTTACCAGGTGGAGCTCGATTCGCAGGGGCAGCTCACGGGCTACCGGCGCGTCAGGCGCTACGAGCGCGGCCGGGCCGACTCGCGCGGCTCCGGCGGACGCTAGGCGGCCCACCTGCCGCAGCGGACCCACACCCACACCCACAACCATGATGGAGGAACAGCAAGCATGACTGTCGTACCGGCACAACAGTCCGGCGGTGGAGGCGGCAGCAGTGGCCTCTATGACGTGCTTGAGCTTGTTCTGGACAGGGGGCTCGTCATCGACGCCTTCGTGCGCGTCTCCCTGGTCGGCATCGAGATACTCAAGATCGACGTCCGTGTCGTCGTCGCGAGTGTGGACACGTATCTGCGCTTCGCCGAGGCGTGCAACCGGCTCGACCTGGAGGCCGGTCCGCGCAAGGACCCCGGCCTGCCCGACCTGGTCGGCAAGATGACCGAGTCCGGCGCCAAGGGCAAGTCCAAGGGCGCGCTGTCCGGCGCGGCGGAGACGATCTCCGACGCGTTCACGCAGGCCCGTGACGAGGACGGTTCCGGGCGCGAGCGCGAGACCACGTCGCGTCCGCGTGCCCGCAAGACCGCCGCCTCGCGCCGGAAGGAGGAGCAGGAGTGAGTACGTACGTCTACGGCATCACCGCCGGCGCGCATCCCTCGCTCCCCGAGGGCACCGGCGGTGTCGGCGACCCGCCGCGCGGGATACGGATCCTGAAGGAGGGCGGGCTGGCGGCCGTCGTCAGCGACGCGCCCGAGGGGCTGCGGCCCAAGCGCAGGGAGCTGCTCGCCCACCAGACCGTGCTGAGCGAGGTCGGCGCCGACGGCTGCGTGCTGCCCATGCGCTTCGGCAGCGTCGCCCCGGACGACAGCGCGGTGACCGGGGTGCTCGCGGAGCGCGCCGAACACTACGAGGAACGCCTCCGGGCGCTGGACGGCCGGGTCGAGTACAACATCAAGGCCACCCACGACGAGGAGGCCGTACTGCACCACGTGATGGCCCAGCACCCGGAGATCCGGGCCCTCGCCGACGCCAACCGGCAGGCGGGAGGCGGCAGTTACGAGAACAAGATCCAGCTCGGCGAGATGGTCGCGGCCGCCGTCAAGGGCAAGGAGGCCGAGGACGCCACCACGCTGGAGCGCGCCCTGGAGGCGGGCGCCGACGCGGTGAGCGTGGGCCCCGAGTCCACCGGCTGGCTGGCCAACGTGTCGTTCCTGGTGAAGCGGGAATCCGCCGAGGAGTTCCTGGCCGCCGTGGAGCGCGCCCGCGGGGAGATGCCGCACCTGGAGGTGCGGGTGAACGGCCCGCTGCCGCCGTACAGCTTCGTGGAGCCCGGCCCGGCCGCGCCCGCGGGCACCGCGGCCGGCGGGATGGATGTCGGAACGGAGTGAGGACGTGGGACTGATCTCGGAGGTCCTGCTGCTGCCGCTCGCCCCGGCGCGCGCCAGCGGGTGGGCCATCAGACAGGTCATGAACGAGGCCGAGCGGATCTACTACGACCCCGCCACGGTCCGGGCCGAACTAGCCCGTCTGGAACAGCAGTTGGAGTCCGGAGAGATCACTGAGGAGGAGTTCGACCAACAGGAGGACGAGCTTCTGGACCGGCTGGAGATCGCTTCGCGCACGAGCGCGGGATTGGGCCAAGGGACGGCACCATGAATCGAGTGGGACTGGGCCTCGCGGTAGGGGCCGGATATCTGCTGGGACGCACGAAGAAGCTGAAACTGGCGGTCGCCGTGGGCACCATGGTGGCCGGCAAGAAGATGAACCTGACCCCGAAGGGCATCGCCGAGCTGGTCAGTACGCAGTTGCAGAACAACCCCCAGTTCAAGGAGATCGGGGACCAGATCCAGACGGATCTGCGGGGCGTGGGCAAGGCGGCCTCGGGCGCCATGGTCGAGCGGCAGATCAACGCGCTCGCCGACCGGCTGCACGGGCGCACCGCCGAGGTCCGCGACCAGCTCTCCGGCGTGACGTCCCAGGTTCCGGGCGTCGGCTCCAGCGACTCCGAGGGCTCGGAGGACTCGGAGGAGTACGCGGAGTCCGACGAGCGCGCCGACGACGAGCACGACGAGCACGACGAGCACGACGAGCACGACGAGCACGACGAGCACGACGACGAGCAGGACGAGCGCGCCGAGCGCGACGAGGACCGGCGCGAGGCGGCGCCCGCCGCGCGCAAGACGGCCAGGAAGGCGCCCGCGAAGAAGACGCCGGCGAAGAAGGCGGCCGCCAAGGCACCCGCCAAGAAGACCGCGGCGAAGCGGGCCCAGCCCGGCAAGAAGGCGGCCGGCAAGAAGACGGCCGGTGCCAGGAGCGCCGCCCGCGGAGCCACCCGGCAGACGAAGGGCGGTGGTGAGCGATGACCGACACCCTGGGATCCGCGGCCTCCGAGGCAGGCAAGGCCGCGAAGAAGAACCCCCTGGCCGACGTGGCGCAGAGCGAGGCGGCGGACCGCCTCAAGGCGGAGGTGCAGGACTACCTCGCCGCGCAGGTCACGCGGCTGCTGACCGGCGTCGGCAGCAAGCTCGGCGAGACCACGGGCAAGCTCAACGACATAGCCGACGGCAACAGCCCCGGATTCGCCAAGCTCGCCCTCGACGGCGGACGCAAGCTCGCCGAGGGCAAGAGCCCGGTGCGGGCCGCGCTCGAGGTCGGCGCCGGCAAGGTGAAGGACAACGTGGTGGGCGCCGTCAAGGGCCTCTTCGGCGGCAAGGGCCGGAAGAAGGGCGGCGGCGGTCAGAAGCCGACCGTCATCATCGAGTACGTCGACGTCGGCGTGCCGGTGCGCACGGCCTACGACCAGTGGACCCAGTACCAGGACTTCAGCACCTTCGCCAAGGGCGTCAAGAGCGCGAACCGCGCCGACGACACGACGTCCGACTGGCAGCTGAAGGTCTTCTGGTCCAACCGCAGCTGGAAGGCGAAGACCACCGAGCAGGTGGCCGACGACCGGATCTCCTGGACGTCGGAGGGCGCCAAGGGCACGACCAAGGGCGTCGTCAGCTTCCACGAGCTGGCCGACAACATGACCCGCGTGATCCTGGTCATCGAGTACTACCCCAAGGGTCTGTTCGAGAAGACCGGCAACATCTGGCGCGCCCAGGGCCGCAGGGCCCGGCTCGACCTGAAGAACTACGTCCGTCACATCACCTTCAAGGGCGAGGCCGACGACGGCTGGCGCGGCGAGATCCGCGACGGCGAGGTCGTCCGCAGCCACGAGGACGCCGTGGCGGAGGAGGAGCAGGAGCAGGAAGAGGGGCAGGAGCCCGAGGGCGAGGGCGAGGAGGAGCACGAGGGCGAGGAGGAGGCGCCGGACGCCGAGGAGGAGGGCGAGACGGACGCCGAGTACGAGGAGGAGCCCGAGGAGGAGGACGAGGAGGAGCCCGAGGGCGAGTACGAGGAAGAGGAGGACGAGGACGAGGAGGAGCCGGAGGGCGAGTACGAGGAAGAGGCGGACGACAAGGAGGGCGAGGACGCGTCCCGTGAGGAGTACGAGGACGCCGGCCGCGGGAGCCGTCGATGACCACACCCAGCCGGCTGCCCGAGCCCTACGGCCAGGGACAGAGCGCCAACCTCGCCGACATCCTGGAGCGGGTGCTCGACAAGGGCATCGTGATCGCGGGCGACATCAAGATCAACCTGCTCGACATCGAGCTGCTGACGATCAAGCTGCGGCTCGTGGTCGCCTCCGTCGACAAGGCCAAGGAGATGGGCATCGACTGGTGGGAGAGCGACCCCGCGCTCTCCTCGCGCGCCCGGCGCGACGAACTCACCCGGGAGAACGCGGAGCTGCGCGAACGCCTGCGTGAGCTGGACCCGGGCCGCGTACCGAGGGAGGCACCGTGACCGGACTGCGGTACGTCTACGCCGTCTGCCGCCCCTTCGGCGCGGCCCTCCAGTCCCAGCTCACGGGGGTGGCGGGCGACCCGCCCCGGCTGCTGGTCCACGGCGACCTGGTCGCCGTCGTCAGCCATGTGCCCGAGGCCGACTTCAGCGAGGAGGCCCTGCGCGCGCACCTGGAGGACCTCGACTGGCTGGCCGCCACGGCCCGCTCCCACCAGCAGGTGATCGACGCGCTCACCGCGGTCACCACGCCGCTGCCGCTCCGGCTGGCCACCGTCTTCCGGGACGACAGCGGCGTACGGATGATGATGGAGCAGCGCGAGGAGGCCTTCCGGAACACGCTCGGCCGGCTGGACGGACGGGTGGAGTGGGGCGTGAAGGTGTACGTCGAGGCGGAGCCCGAGCAGGCGGCCGCGCCGGCGGAGCCCGCCCCCAAGCCCGCCTCGGGCCGGGACTACCTGCGCCAGCGCCGCCGGCAGTCGCGGGCGAACGAGGATCTGTGGTCGAGGGCCGAGGAGTTCGCGACGGGTCTGCACTCGACGCTGTCCTCCCTGGCCGACGACGCGCGGCTGCACGCGCCGCAGAATCCCCGGCTGTCCGGTGCCGCCGGACGGAACGTCCTCAACGCCGCCTACCTGGTGCGGCGTGACGCCTCCGAGGAGTTCGTGGAAAGGATCGACCGGACAAAGGACGACGTCCCGGGAATCCGCGTGGAGCTCACCGGCCCCTGGGCCGCCTATTCCTTCGCCGGTGAAGCGGCCGCCGGTGGAGAGGACACCGCTGAGGAAGAGCCGGGGGAGGGTACGTGACCGTCGTAGAACGCCGGGAGATCGCTCTCGTGGACCTGCTCGACCGGCTGCTGGCCGGCGGCGTCGTCATCACCGGCGACGTCACGCTGCGCATCGCGGACGTCGACTTGGTCCGCATCGATCTGAACGCGCTGATCAGCTCGGTCAACAGCAACGTTCCATCGCCGTTCGGGGACTGACGTGACTGAACAACCGGAGCCCCGCAAACGCCTCGACCTCGACCCCGACACGGTCGAGCGCGACCTGCTCAAACTGGTGCTGACGGTCGTCGAGCTGCTGCGCCAGCTCATGGAACGCCAGGCGCTGCGCCGGGTCGACGAGGGTGACCTCAGCGAGGACCAGGAGGAGCGGATCGGACTCACCCTGATGCTCCTCGACGACCGCATGACCGAACTGCGCGACCGCTACGGACTGCGGCCCGAGGACCTGAACCTGGACCTCGGACCGCTCGGACCGCTGCTGCCCCGGGAGTGAGTCTCCCGGGGCCGCGGCCTCACCCCTTCTTCACCCCTTGCGGCACAGAAGCTCTCCGTGCAGCACGCTGAACCAGCTCTCCGGCCGCTCGCCCCATTCCCGCCAGGCCGCCGAGACGGCCCGCAGCCGCTCGGTGGTCGCGTGGCCGCCCGCGGTCGCGCGGTCGGCGTACGCGGACGCCAGGGTCCGGTCCGCCCACAGGCCGCTCCACCACTCCCGCTCCTCGGCGGTGGCGAAGGTCCAGGTCGCGGAGGTCGCCGTGAGGTCCGTGAACCCCGCCTCCAGCGCCCACGCCTTCAGCCGGCGCCCGGCGTCCGGCTCGCCGCCGTTGGCGCGGGCCACCCGCCGGTACAGGTCCAGCCAGTCGTCCATGCCCGGGGACGCGGGGTACCACGTCATGGCTCCGTAGTCCGAGTCGCGGACGGCGACGATCCCGCCGGGCCGCGCCACCCGCCTCATCTCGCGCAGCGCCCCCACCGGGTCACCCACGTGCTGGAGCACCTGATGGGCGTGGACCACGCAGAACGTGTCGTCCGGGTAGTCCAGCGCGTGTACGTCCCCCACGGCGAAGTCGGTGTTGCGGAGCCCGCGTTCCGCCGCCGTGGCCCGGGCCCGTTCGACGATCCCCGGGGCCCGGTCCACGCCGGTGACGTGCCCGTCCGGGACCAGCGCCGCGAGGTCCGCGGTGATGGTGCCGGGCCCGCAGCCGATGTCCAGGACCCTCATGTCGGGCCGCAGGGAGCCCAGCAGATAGGCGGCGGAGTTGGCGGCGGTGCGCCAGGTGTGCGAGCGGAGCACGGACTCGTGGTGCCCGTGCGTGTAGACGGCGGTCTCCCGCGGCTTCGGCATGGTGGATCCCCTCTCCCGACGGTCTGATCACGTTACGCCCGACCGCCGAATGATGAGACCCGCGTTTCACATCTCGGACTGACGACCTGTCAGGACAGCAGGCCGCCCTCACCGGGCAGCGGCCGGTACACCGTGAGCGCCTGCGGCAGCTTCTCCAGCGTCAGGTCGCCCTCGGTCTCCGTCAGCTCACCGTCGAACGCCATCAGCGTGCCCGGCGCCACCCCCGACAGCCGCAGCCGGGGCACCTGCACCGCCGCGTGGGCCGGGGAGCGGGTCAGCGGACCAGCGAGCGCCGCGGACAGCAGCCGCAGGGCCGGCCGGCGGCCACCGTGCACCACCCGCACGTCCAGCTGCCCGTCCGCCAGGTCGAGCCGGCGGCCCGAGGCGAGGCCCCTGCGGTGGTACGTCCCGTTGCCCGCGAACAGCATCCACAGCGGGCGCCGGCGACCGCGCACCTCCGCCTCCAGCGGGTGCCGGTCCGCGCGCAGCACCCGCACGGCCGCCAGCACCCCGGCCGGCCAGCCGCCGATCCTGGACGACCAGTGCTCCCGCTCACGCACCAGCTCCGGGTAGACGCCGAGGCTGAAGGTGTTGAGGAAGACGCCCTGCCGCCCGCCCGAGACGAACCGCCCCACGTCCACCCGCACCCCCTCGCCCCGCTCCAGCGCCCCGCACAGATCCCGCACGTCCTCCACGCCCAGGTCGTAGGCGAAGTGGTTGAGCGTGCCGCCGGGCAGCACCGCCAGCGGCAGGCCGTGCCGCAGGGCGACCTCGGCCGCGGCGTTCACCGTGCCGTCGCCGCCGCACACGCCGAGCACCCGGGCGTGGTCCGCCGCCTTCTCCAGCTCCGCCGGGATGTCCTCCGGCTCGCACTCCACCACCTCGGCGTCGGGCAGCGCGTCGCACAGCGCCCGCACCCGGTCCGAGGTGCCCGAGGCGACGTTGGCGACCATCACGAGACCCTCGCCCTTGGGCAGCGCCGGCACCTCGGCGCGCGGCCGGGCCGGCGGGGTGTGCTGGGCGCGCGTCGGCACCAGGCTCCGTACGGCGAACGCGGCCCCCGCCCCGAGAGCCGCGCCGGCCAGTACGTCGCTCGGGAAGTGGACGCCGGTGTAGACGCGGGAGAGGGCCACCGCGGCGGCCACCGGGGCCACCGCCGCGCCCCATGCCGGGGACTCCAGCGCGACCCCGGTCGCGAACGCGGCCGCCGACGCGGCGTGCCCCGACGGGAAGGACGTCGTGATCGGCTGCCGCTTCAACTGCCTGACCAGCGGCACCGGGTCCAGCACCGGGCGGGACCGGCGCACCGAGCGCTTGCCGAGGGTGTTGATCGTCAGCGAGGCGAGGCTCAGCGAGGCGAGGCCCCGGGCGGCGGCGCGCCGGGCCCGCGGGGTGCGGGACGCGGCCAGGGCGGCGGCCACCCCGAACCACAGCACCCCGTGGTTGGCGGAACGGCTCAGCCGGGGCAGCAGCGGGTCGGCGCCCGGCCAGGTGCGGGCGGCGACGGCCTCGAACGCACGCTGGTCCAGCCGCAGGAAACCGTTGCGGAGGGGGTGCGGGCCGGGCGTCAGGGCGGTGAGGTCTACGTCGGGGCTCATGCCCACCCGCCTACCCGGTGCGCGCCGTTTCCTGCCGGTGGCGCTCGCCACGTCCCCCGGCGCCGTCCGGGCCCGCCGTAATCGGTTTGCCCGGGGCGTGGCCGGAGCCGCACAATCCGGTGCCATGGGTCATCTCGAAGCAGCGCACCTGGAGTACTACCTCCCCGACGGGAGGGCGCTGCTCGGCGACGCCTCCTTCCGGGTGGGGGAGGGGGCCGTCGTGGCCCTCGTCGGACCCAACGGCGCGGGCAAGACCACCCTGCTCCGGCTGCTGTCCGGGGAGCTGAAGCCGCACGGCGGGACCGTCACCGTCGGCGGCGGCCTCGGGGTGATGCGGCAGTTCGTGGGCTCCGTCCGGGACGAGACGACCGTACGGGACCTGCTGGTGTCCGTCGCATCGCCGCGGATCCGCGAGGCGGCGCGCGCCGTGGACAGCGCCGAGCACGCGCTCATGACCGTGGACGACGAGGCCGCCCAGATGCGCTACGCGCAGGCGCTCGCCGACTGGGCCGAGGCCCAGGGCTACGAGGCCGAGACCCTGTGGGACATCTGCACCACGGCCGCGCTGGGCGTGCCGTACGAGAAGGCCCAGTGGCGGCGGGTGAGCACCCTGTCCGGCGGTGAGCAGAAGCGGCTGGTCCTGGAGGCGCTGCTGCGCGGCACCGACGAGGTGCTGCTGCTCGACGAGCCGGACAACTACCTCGACGTGCCCGGCAAGCGCTGGCTGGAGGAGCGGCTCGCCGAGACCCGCAAGACCGTGCTCTTCGTCTCCCACGACCGGGAACTCCTCGCCCGCGCCGCCCAGAAGATCGTCTCCCTGGAGCCCGGACCCGCCGGCGCCGACGCCTGGGTGCACGGCGGCGGCTTCACCACCTTCCACGAGGCCCGCCGCGAACGCTTCGCCCGCTTCGAGGAACTGCGCCGCCGCTGGGACGAGAAGCACGCGCAGCTCAAGAAGCTGGTGCTGACGCTGCGTCAGGCTGCCGAGAACAGCCCGGACATGGCCTCCCGCTACCGCGCCGCCCAGACCAGGCTGCGCAAGTTCGAGGAGGCCGGACCGCCGCCCGAGCCGCCGCGCGAGCAGGACATCAGGATGCGCCTCAAGGGCGGCCGCACCGGCGTCCGTGCCGTCACCTGCGAGCAACTGGAACTCACCGGCCTCATGAAACCCTTCGGCCTGGAGGTCTTCTACGGCGAACGGGTCGCCGTCCTCGGCTCCAACGGCTCCGGCAAGTCGCACTTCCTGCGGCTGCTGGCCGGCGACGACGTGACGCACACCGGGAACTGGAAGCTCGGGGCGCGCGTGCTGCCCGGACACTTCGCGCAGACCCACGCCCACCCGGAACTGCTCGGCCGGACCCTTCTGGACATCCTGTGGTCCGAGCACGCCCAGGACCGGGGCGCCGCCATGTCGAGGCTGCGCCGCTACGAGCTGACCCACCAGGCGGAGCAGACCTTCGACCGGCTCTCCGGCGGCCAGCAGGCCCGCTTCCAGATCCTCCTGCTGGAACTGCAGGGCGTCACCGCCCTGCTGCTCGACGAGCCGACCGACAACCTCGACCTGGAATCGGCCGAAGCCCTCCAGGAGGGCCTGGAGGGCTTCGAGGGCACGGTCCTCGCCGTCACCCACGACCGCTGGTTCGCCCGCTCCTTCGACCGCTACCTGGTCTTCGGCAGCGACGGCCGCGTCCGTGAGACGCCGGAGCCGGTCTGGGACGAGCGGCGGGTGGAGCGGGCCCGATAGGGCCCTCAGGAACCGGCCCGCCCGGTCACTTCCAGCGCAGCAGGGCCCCCAGACCGCCCACCGGGGCCTTGGCCGCGGCCTCCGACGGCAGCGCCGGCGTCACCGAGACCGCCGGTGCGCCGGTCATCACCGTCGACCGCAGCAGCGCGTCGTCCGCCCGGGCCGACCAGGAGTTCTGCTCGCCGAGCGTCTTCAGCTCCGTACGGCGCACCGCGAGCTGGTCGGCGTCCTCGCCGATCCACACCTCGCGGTGGGTGTCGGGGGCGTCCGGGATGACCAGCAGCTCGTCGATGCGGTGCTCCCGGGCGGCCTCCACCAGCGCGGGCACGCCCTCGGCCGCGCCCGCCCGGCCCTCGTCGTCGGGTGCCCGGGCGGCCAGGAACCGGTCCAGCTCCTCCCGCGCGCGCGAGCGCACGTGGTCCTCGCGCAGCCCCTCCACCTCGTCGTCAAGGAGCCTGCTGCCGGCGCCGCGCGAGGCCTCGGCGATCCGCTCCTGCAGCCGCTTGGGCAGCCGCTCGTGCACGGACCGCCGCTCCCGGTCGTCGCCGACCAGGATCAGCAGGTCGGCGCCCGTCTCCTCCTGGCACACCGCGAGCGCGTCCGCGATCTCCGCCGCGTTGTGCTCCCAGGCATTTTCCACCCGCAGCTGGAAGTGGCGCTCCGACCAGTCGGCGCTGCTCGTGCGGTGCAGCGGCCACTGCCGGCCGGTCACCCCGCCCGCGTCCGAGCTGCCCAGCGCGCCGCGCAGCTCGAAATCGGCGCCCTTGCGGTCGATGTACGCCACCACGCACACCGGGTCCTCGCCGGCCAGGTCGAGCAGCGGGGCGACGTGCGGCAGCGGTGCCCAGTCGGCGGTGGTCCCGCCGTACGGGGGCCGGGCCAGCCGCGGGTCCAGGACCACCCGTCCGGCGCACGCGAACAGCGCCCGGCCGTGCGGGTCGGAGGCGTGCCGCAGCTCGTCCACGGCCTCCCGCACCGCCTGGCAGGTGGCGTCGTCGGCGCCCTGCTCCGCCAGCTCCCGGGCCACCGCGGCCGCTGTCAGCTCACGCTCGTGCGCGGTGTCCTCCGTGTGCCGGGACAGATCGACGTACACGGAGGCCCAGGGCCCCTGGTGTTCGTAGAGGGGATGCAGAAACGCGAGATCCATGGCGCTCTCCCGGGTGGCGCTCGGGGGTGGTAGTGCTCCGGGGGCGGGTACCCGGACCGCATGAACGAACACGACATAGGGGACACCATGACCGGAGTGGACCCGGGCCGCCTGGACGACCAGCAGCTCATGAAGGAGCTGGAGACCATCCACCGCACCCGCCACGACACCCTGCTCTACGGGTCGAACGACGCGCTGCGGGCCCACAACGACCGCATGGCGCGGCTGGAGGGCGAGTGGCTGCGCCGCAACCCACGGCGCCCGGTCGCCCCCGGCCGCACCCGCGAGGGCGCCCGCGAACGCGGCTGCGGCCAAGCCCCCACCCCCGGAAGCTAGGCCCCGGGCGGCGGCGCCGCCCGCCCCGGGGGGGGGCGGCCCGTGCCGGAGGCCCCACCCCCCCGCCCCCCGCGCGGCCCGGCGCGGGTCGTGATAAAAAAA
>NZ_JBHXNW010000017.1:37881-58253 GCF_042717365.1 Streptomyces sp. NPDC058534 | reverse complement strand
GGGGGGGCCCCCTCCCGTGCGTCTGTGTCCTGCCCCCCCCCCCGTTCCTTTCGGCGGGGGGCGGCGCCCCGGCCGCCGGCTGTGCCGGTCCGCCTGTGCCGGTCAGCCGACCGCCCGGCCGCCGTCTGTGCCGGTCCGGCTGTGCCGGTCAGCCGACCGCCTTGGCGAACTCGGCGAGGAAGGTCTCGCAGAACGCCTGGAGGTCGTCCGGCTTGCGGCTGGTGACGAGGATGTTGTCGCCGTGGTCGCAGACCTTCACCTGCTCGTCGACCCAGGTGGCGCCCGCGTTGCGCAGGTCGGTCCGGAGACTGGGCCACGAGGTCAGAACCCGGCCGCGTACCACGTCGGCCTCGACGAGAGTCCACGGGGCGTGGCAGATCGCGGCCACCGGCCTGCCCTGCTCGAAGAAGTCCCTGACGAACGCCACGGCCGTCTCGTCGGTCCGCAGGAAGTCGGGGTTGGCCACCCCGCCGGGCAGCACCAGCCCGCCGAACGAGTCGGCCGACGTGTCACCCACCACCTCGTCCACCGGGAACGTGTCCGCCTTGTCGAGGTGGTCGAAGCCCTGGACCTCGCCGGACCGCGTGGACACCAGCACCGGCTCGTGACCCGCGTCCTTCGCCGCCTGCCACGGCTCGGTCAGTTCGACCTGTTCCACGCCCTCGGGCGCGGTGAGAAATGCGATGCGCATGGGGTTCGGATTCCTTTCTGGACGCGCCGGCCGGTGTCACCGCCCGCACGCGGGAGGACCCCGGGCGTACGGCGGCCGCATCCGGGGTCGTCACGTCCTTCACACAGTCGGCCGTCGGGCCGCCCTTCCCGGCTCCTACGCGCCCGGCGGTCCCGGCCGGCCGGCTTCGGTGAGCGCCATCGCCAGTTCCTGGACGTTGTCGTAGCGCGCCTTGTTCGGCAGCCGGTCCAGCCCCTCGACGAGGGCGTCGGGCGCGTTGCCGTGGCGCAGGGTGCGGGTCAGTTCCCGCGGTCCCGCGGGGAAGCTGCCCCGGGTCAGGTTCCGGGCCAGTTCGAGCCGCAGGGCCTCCAGATACGTCGGTCCGCGGCCCGGTGTCACCGGTCCGTTCGTGACGTCCGGATCGTCCTCCGCCACCGGCTCCGGGTCGTGCCACTCCTCGGTGCGGGTGGGGTGCCCGGACCTGAGCAGACCCTGCAGTTCGTGCTTCATCTCGTCGTCGCGGTGGGCGCTCATCCGGTCGCTGCCTCGCTGCATGTCTCCCTCCAGATCTTCAGGGGTGCCGACCGCGTACCCGGACACCGCGGACCGACACGGAATCACCCGGACGGGTCCGCTCCGATTTCGCCGGCCGGTACCGGATCAGTAATCGAGAAGCGCGGGTCCCGTCGGCCCCTCTAGCGTGTGAAGACCGCGGGCGTCAGCCTTCACATGAGCCCCCGACAGATGGAGACACGATGAGCAGCGCCAAGAGGACGGGCAGCCAGGCACCCGTGCCGCACGTCGCCGACAGCCACGACCTCATCCGCGTGCACGGCGCCCGCGAGAACAACCTCAAGGACGTGAGCATCGAGATCCCCAAGCGCCGCCTGACGGTCTTCACGGGAGTCTCCGGTTCGGGCAAGAGCTCGCTGGTCTTCAACACCATCGCCGCCGAGTCGCAGCGGCTGATCAACGAGACCTACAGCGCCTTCGTGCAGGGCTTCATGCCGACCCTGGCCCGGCCCGAGGTCGACATCCTCGAAGGCCTGACCACCGCGATCATCGTGGACCAGCAGCGGATGGGCGCCGACCCCCGCTCCACCGTGGGCACCGCCACCGACGTCAACGCGATGCTGCGGATCCTCTTCAGCCGCCTCGGCGAGCCGCACATCGGCCCGCCCAGCGCGTACTCCTTCAACACCGCCTCGGTCCGGGCGAGCGGCGCGATCACCGTCGAGCGCGGCAACAAGAAGGCGGTCAAGGCGACGTACGAGCGCACCGGCGGCATGTGCAACCGGTGCGAGGGCCGCGGCAGCGTCTCCGACATCGACCTCACCCAGCTCTACGACGACTCCAAGTCGCTCGCCGAGGGCGCCTTCACCATCCCCGGCTGGAAGTCGGACAGCCAGTGGACCGTGCAGGTGTACGCCCAGTCCGGCTTCGTGGACCCCGACAAGCCGATCCGCGAGTACACCGAGAAGCAGCTGCGGGACTTCCTCTACGGCGAACCGGTCAAGGTGAAGGTCAACGGCGTCAACCTCACCTACGAGGGCCTGATCCCGAAGATCCAGAAGTCCTTCCTGTCCAAGGACAAGGAGGCGATGCAGCCGCACATCCGGGCCTTCGTGGAGCGGGCCGTCACCTTCACCGTCTGCCCGGAGTGCGACGGCACGCGGCTCAGCGAGGGCGCCCGCTCCTCGAAGATCGGGAAGATCAGCATCGCCGACGCCTGCGCGATGGAGATCCGGGACCTGGCCGAATGGGTGCGCGACCTGGACGAACCGTCCGTGGCGCCGCTGCTCGGCGCGTTGCGGGACGCCCTCGACTCGTTCGTGGAGATCGGCCTCGGCTACCTCTCGCTCGACCGGCCGGCGGGCACCCTTTCGGGCGGCGAGGCGCAGCGCGTCAAGATGATCCGCCACCTCGGCTCCTCGCTCACCGACACCACGTACGTCTTCGACGAGCCCACCATCGGACTGCACCCGCACGACATCCAGCGGATGAACGACCTGCTGCTGCGGCTGCGGGACAAGGGCAACACGGTCCTCGTCGTCGAGCACAAGCCGGAGGCGATCGCCATCGCCGACCACGTGGTGGACCTCGGCCCCGGCGCCGGTACGGCGGGCGGCACCGTCTGCTTCGAGGGCACCGTGGAGGAGCTGCGGGCCGGCGACACCGTCACCGGCCGCCACCTCGACGACCGGGCCGTCCTCAAGGACACGGTCCGCGAGCCCACCGGCGCCCTGGAGATCCGCGACGCCACGACGCACAACCTCCAGGGCGTCGACGTCGACGTCCCGCTCGGCGTGCTCTGCGTGGTCACCGGCGTGGCCGGCTCCGGCAAGAGCTCGCTGATCCACGGCTCCGTCCCGCCCGGTGCGGGCGCCGACGTCGTATCGGTCGACCAGAGCCCCATCAAGGGCTCGCGGCGCAGCAACCCGGCCACGTACACCGGACTGCTCGAACCGATCCGCAAGGCGTTCGCCAAGGCCAACGGCGTGAAGCCGGCCCTGTTCAGTGCCAACTCCGAGGGCGCCTGCCCCACCTGCAACGGTGCCGGTGTCATCTACACCGACCTCGCCATGATGGCCGGGGTCGCCACCCCCTGCGAGGACTGCGAGGGCAAGCGGTTCCAGCCCGCGGTGCTGGAGTACCGTTTCGGCGGCCGGGACATCAGCGAGGTGCTCGCCATGTCGGTGGCCCAGGCCGAGGAGTTCTTCGGCTCCGGCGAGGCACGCACCCCCGCCGCGCACAAGATCCTCGACCGGCTCGCCGACGTCGGACTCGGCTACCTCACCCTCGGCCAGCCGCTCACCACGCTGTCCGGCGGCGAGCGGCAGCGGCTCAAGCTGGCCACCCACATGGGAGACAAGGGCGGCGTCTACGTACTGGACGAGCCCACCACCGGCCTGCACCTCGCCGACGTCGAGCAACTGCTCGGCCTGCTGGACCGACTCGTCGACGCCGGCAAGTCGGTCATCGTCATCGAGCACCACCAGGCCGTCATGGCGCACGCCGACTGGATCATCGACCTCGGCCCCGGCGCCGGCCACGACGGCGGCCGGATCGTCTTCGAGGGCACCCCCGCCGACCTCGTCGCCGACCGGTCCACCCTCACCGGCGAGCACCTCGCGGCGTACGTCGGCGCCTGACCGCGGCGGCCCACGGCGCCGGTACCGGTGGCGACCGGCGCTGTGGGATCGTAAGGGCGTGACGAGCCTGGAGGACCTGGCCCGGCTGCGCCGGGCACGCGACCTGATGGACCGCGAGTACGCCGAGCCGCTCGACGTACCGGCGCTCGCGCGGGTCGCCCTCATGTCGGCGGGCCACTTCTCCCGCAGCTTCCGCGCCGCCTACGGGGAGACCCCGTACAGCTACCTGATGACGCGCCGCATCGAGCGCGCCAAGGCCCTGCTGCGGCGCGGCGACCTGTCCGTCACCGAGGTCTGCTTCGCGGTCGGCTGTACGTCGCTCGGATCGTTCAGCTCGCGCTTCACCGAACTGGTCGGCGAGAGCCCGAGCGCCTACCGGGAACGCGACCACGCCGACGGCGCCGCCATCCCCGCCTGCGTCGCCAAGGTCTACACCCGACCGGTCAGGAACGGAGAAGCGCGGCCCGCGCGCCCGCCCGTAGCGTGACGCGCATGGACATCAACCTCTCGCAGTGCTTCATCGCCGTCGACGACCACGACACTGCGCTCGCCTTCTACCGGGACGTGCTCGGGATGGAGGTCCGCGACGACGTCGCGTTCGAGGGGATGCGCTGGGTGACCGTCGGCTCCCCGGCCCAGCCCGACGTGGACATCGTCCTCGAACCCCCGCTCGCCGACCCGGGCGCCTCGGCCACCGACCGGGAGGCCATGACCGAACTGCTGGCGAAGGGAATGCTGCGCGGCCTGAACTTCACCACCGGCGACGTCGACGCGACCTTCGAACACATCCGGGCCGCGGGCGCCGAGGTCCTCCAGGAACCGGTCGACCAGCCCTACGGCGTCCGGGACTGCGCCTTCCGCGACCCGGCCGGGAACATGGTGCGCTTCAGCCGGCCACGCACCGGCTGACCCGTCCTCGGGCGGCGTGTGTGTTTGAAACGGGCGCCAGGGGGCAGGGGCAAGTTCAGTGCTTCGGACAGGAGGCACGTCCGTGGGAGCGGCGGTACGTCGCCCCGGACGAGTCGGTCCGGGCCCGGACGCCCTCCCACGGTGACCGCCCGACCCCAGGGCCGTGTCGTCGTCGTACCGGTGCCGCCCGCGCGCCGGAGGCTCCCGGAGCCCCCCGCGGGCCGCGCCCCAGGGCTCAGGCCCGGCGCGACGACAGGCCCCGCGCTCCGAGGGAGTTGCGACGCACCATGCCGATCCACGCCAGCGTGAAGCACCCGCACGACGACGCCCCCGACACCGCGGACGCGTTCCGCCGGCTGACCACCCTCCCCGACGGCCCGGAGCGCGACGTGGTCCGCGACCGGATCGTGGAGGCCTGGCTGCCCATGGCAGAACGCCTCGCGGGACGCTTCCGCAGCCGCGGCGAGAGCTACGACGACCTGCGCCAGGTCGCCGCCCTCGGCCTGGTCAAGGCCGTCGACCGGTACGACCCCGAGCGCGGCAACGCCTTCGAGAGCTACGCCGTGCCGACCATCACCGGCGAGATCAAGCGGCACTTCCGCGACCACATGTGGACGCTGCACGTGCCGCGCCGCGTCCAGGAACTGCGCAACCGCGTGCGCTTCGCCCGCCAGGAGCTCTCCCAGACCATCCCGGGCCGCAGGCCCACCGTCACCGAGATCGCCGAGCACACCGACCTCAGCGAGGCGGACGTCCGGGTCGGTCTGGAGGCGCTGGAGAGCTTCACCGCCCTCTCCCTGGACGCCGAGCTGCCCGGCAGCGAGGACGGGTTCTCGCTCGGTGACGCCCTCGGCGGGCCCGACCCGGCCCTCGACACCGTCGTGGACCGCGAGGCCGTCAAGGAGCGCCTGGCCGCCCTGCCCGACCGGGAGCGCGCCATTCTGTACATGCGCTTCTTCGACGACATGACCCAGAGCCGCATCGCCGAGCAGCTCGGCATCTCCCAGATGCACGTCTCCCGCCTGATCAGCCGCTGCTGCGACCGGGTGCGGGAGCAGGTGCTGCGGGATCCGGGGGCCTGAGGGCCCGGTCCGGGACGCTGATTCCGGGCTCCGAAACCTCGGGCTCACCCGCCCGGGGGGCCCGTTCGCGCGAACGGCGCAGGGTGGCGCGCGCACCCGGGGCGGGCGGGCTGTGATGGCCGAGGGGCGCGAGTGCCGTGCCCCCGCCGCCGCAGCTCGAAGGAGCCCGCCCCATGCGCCGCACCGCCCGCGCCCGCCCCATGCGCCGCACCGCCCGCGCCCTGTCCGTGGCCGTCCTGGCCAGTGCCGCCCTCGGCGTCCTCGCGGGGCCGAGCGCGGCCGATCCCGGCGTCCCTCCGCCACCCGGCGGCGCCGGGGAGCCCGTACCGCCGCCGGTGGCCGAAGAACCCGTACCGCCGCCGGCCGCGGAGGAACCCCTCGCCCCGGCAGCGGGCCAGGCCGCCGCCGAGGTCAGCCCCGCCGACGTCACCCCCGGCGGCACCGTCACCGTGTCGGTCTCGTGCGCCCCGACCGGCGGCTCCGCGCCGGCGACCCTCGACGCCACCTCCACGGCCTTCGACGAGGGCACCGTCGCGCTGCGGAAGGTGGAGGGCGGTGGAGGGACGGGCTCCGGTCCGGCCTACCGGGGGACCGCCCGGATAGCCGCCGCCGAGGACTTCGGGAGCGAGGCGGACGTGGAGGGCGCCGAGGACGTCGCGGGCGTGGCGGGCGTCGAGGAGGACTGGACCGTCGACGGCTCGTGCCCGGACGCGTCCGGCGGGGAGGGCGACCCGTGGAGCGCCAGCATGAACGTGCCGGGTGCCGCGCCGGGGGAGAGCGGCACCGCCAAGCCCGCGTGCCCCCCGTCCGCCGCCCCGCGCCGCGAGAGCTCCACGCACGGCACGTCCTGCGCCACCAAGCCGCCGTGCCCCGAGACCGCCGCCCCGCGCGGTGAGTCCGCCGCGGCCGGGAAGTCCTGCGGCGGTGGGACGGCGGAACACGGGGTGCGGGCCGGTGCCGGCGGCACCTTCAGCGACTCCGTCCCCGCCCTGGTCACGGGCGGCGTCCTGATCGCGGGCGCGTGCGCGGCGGCCGCCCACCGGCTGCGGCTGCGGCTGCGCGGGGAGGACGGGGAGCGCTGAGCCGGGCGGCCAACGTCGCGCGTGGACGCGCATCCGGGGCCGGAGTCATGGCTCGCGTGCCGGATGGGTACTGGGATCAACGACCGGTGAGCGGCAGCACGGACCCGCGCGGAGGTACGCATGCGACGCACGGACCCCGAAGGCCACGACGCCGTGGGCCACGGCCCCGTCCGGTACGGCCCCCACCTGCCCGACGACGGGCTGCCGGTGCTGCCCGAGTTGTCCGCCGTACTCGCCGCCGCCGCGGACCGCGCCCAAGGGGAACCGGTCGGCGGCGCACCCGCCCTCACGGCCGCCGCGAGCGGCTACTGGCACCGGCGCGGCCTGCCCACCGAGCCCGGCCACGTGGCCGCCGCCCCCGGCGCGCACGCCCTCCTGCTGGCGCTCACCGCCGCGCTCGGCGGCGACGTCCTGGTGCCCCGGCCCTGTGCCGCCTGGTGGGCACCGGACGCGCGGCTGCTCGGCAGCCCCGTCTTCCACGTCCCGACGCCGGCCGAGAGCGGCGGCGTCCCCGACCCGTACGCCCTCCTGGAGACCGTCCGCCGGGTGCGCGCCGAGGGCGGCGACCCCCGCCTGCTCGTGCTGGCCGTCGCCGACGACCCCACCGGCACCGTCGCGCCGCCCGAACTGCTGCACGAGACCGTCGAGGCCGCCGCCGGGGAGGGACTGCACCTCGTCAGCGACGAGACCTGGCGCGACACCCTGCACGACCCGCACGCCACCGTGCTGCTCAGTCCCGCCGAGATGCTGCCCGAGCAGGTCACCGTCGTCACGGACCTGGCCGGGGCGCTGCTGCCGCCCGGCTGGCCGGCCGCCGTCGCCCGCTTCCCGGCGTCCGCGGCCGGCGACGGCCTGCACGCACGCGTGCTCGACGTGCTCACCGCCCTCGGCGCGGGCGTGGCCGCGCCCGTCGCCGCCGCGGCCGGGTACGCGCTCGACGAACCCGAGCCGGTCACCGCCCGCCGGTCGGCCGCCGTACGCCTGCACGCGCGCGTGGCCGCCGCGATGCACGCGGCCGTCGTCGCCGCGGGCGCCACCGCGCGGCCCCCGCAGGCCGGGCGTCACCTGTACGCCGACCTCGGCCCGCTGCGCGACGCCCTCGGCGCGGAGGGCGTCGGCGACGCCCAGGAACTGGAGGACTTCCTCTCCGCCCGGCTCGGCATGCCCGCCCCCGGCGGGCACCGCTTCGGCGACGACCTCGCGGCTCTGCGGGTCCGGCTCGCCACCGGCCCGCTGCTCGGCGCCGGCACCGACGAGCAGCGCGCGGAATGCCTCACGTCCCCGGACCCGTTGGAACTGCCACACGTGCGACGCGCGTTGACCGCTCTCGGGTCGGTCTTCGGCGATCTGCGCGACGCTCAGCGATGGGAGCCTCCTCGATGACGCAGCAGCCCCGGTCGACCACGAGCACCCCCGCGTCCACCGAGGACACCGCCGCGCCGCCGGTCGCGCCCTCCCGGGCCCCCTCGTACCCGCCGCTCGCCGATCCCCGGCCGCCCGCCGAACACCGCGTATGGCCGCGGACCTTCCACGACCGGCTGACCGCGCCGCTGCCCGGCCTGAAGGCCCTCGCCAGATTCGCCCGCGAGGGCGCGGTGAGACCCGGCCGCGAGGGCCTCGCCGACATCCCCCGGCTGCCCTACGCCCCCGGCCCGCTGCCCCGCGTGGACGCGGACACCGTCGCCGTCACCTGGGCGGGACACGCCAGCTGGGTGGTGCGGATCGGCGGCCTCACCGTGCTCACCGACCCGGTCTGGTCCCGCCGCATCCTCGGCACCCCCGCCCGGATCACCCCCGTCGGCGTCGCCTGGAGCGCCCTGCCCCGCGTCGACGCCGTCGTCATCAGCCACAACCACTACGACCACCTGGACGCGCCCACGCTGCGCAGGCTCCCGCGCGACACCCCCGTCCTGGTGCCCGCCGGGCTGGGCCGCTGGTTCCACCGCCGCCGCTTCACCCGCGTCACCGAGCTGGACTGGTGGGAGGCGACGGAACTGCGTCCAAGGGGCGGCGCCGAAGGTGCCTCCGGCAAGGGTGGTGGTGGGCGACGGGCGGGAGTCCGGTTCGACTTCGTCCCCGCGCACCACTGGTCCAAGCGCAGCCTCGTCGACACGTGCCGCAGCCTGTGGGGCGGCTGGGTGCTCACCGCATCCGACGGCCGGCGCGTGTACTTCGCCGGGGACACGGGGTACGGCCACTGGTTCACCCGGATCGGCCGCCGCTACCCCGGCATCGACCTCGCCCTGCTCCCCATTGGCGCCTACGACCCCCGCTGGTGGCTCAGCGACGTGCACTGCGACCCGGAGGAGGCGGTACGGGCCGCCCAGGACGTCGGCGCCCGCCGCATGGCGCCGATGCACTGGGGCACGTTCGTCCTCTCCGCGGAACCGGTACTGGAACCCCTCACCCGCACCCGCACCGCCTGGCACGCCGCGGGCCTGCCGCGGGAAGACCTGTGGGACCTGCCGGTGGGCGCGTCGCGGGTACTGGAGTAGCGCGGCTCGGCGGCTCGGCGGCTCGGCGGCCTTGCGGCCTGGCGGTCCGGTGGCTCGGCGGCCTTGCGGTCCGGTGGCCTGGGGGCCTGGCGGTCCGGTGGCCTGGGGCCTGGCGGTCCGGTGGCCTGGCGGTCCGGTGGTCCGGCGCTCCGGGGGCCCGGTGGCCTTGCGGTCCGGTGGCTCGGCGGCCTGGCGGGCCGCCCGCCAGGTGGTGGCGGAGGTGGTCGTCCCGGCGGGACCGGGCTGCCGCGCGCGGCGTCCGGCCGCGCCCTCGCGGCATCCGTCTGCCGGGGTCCTCGCGCCGTACGGCGTCCCGGCCGGGTCGGGCACGAGCGGCCCGCTGCGGGTGCCGGGAACGGAACACCGCTCGCCGGGGTCCTCGTGTCGTACGGTGCTGCGGCCGGCCCGCGCTCGAGACGCCCGTTCCCCGGGTCGCCCCCCTTCCCGCCCCGCGGAGCCCTACGCCTTCGCCGGCCCCCGGAACCGTCGCCATACTCCCGGTGCCACGCTGAGCAGGACGGTGAGGGCGATCGCCGCGGCCACGCCCTCCCAGGGCTTGCTGAACAGGGCGCCGCTCAGGACTCCGATCAGCTGGTACGTCACCGCCCAGGCCAGGCAGGCCGGGAGGTTGCCGCGGGCGAAGCGGCGCAGCGGCCACTCGGCCAGCAGGCAGGCCAGCATCACCGGTATGCGGCCGGCCGGCACCAGCCGGGACAGCACCAGCACCGCGACGTCGTGCTCGGCGAGCTTGTCCTGTGCCTGCTCCAGCCGGTCCTCCGGCGCCCGGGACCGGATCGCCTCCAGCCAGCGCGAGCCGTTCTTCGAGCCGACCCCGCGCCGGCCCAGCCAGTACAGCGCCATGTCCCCGCAGAACGCGGCCAGCGACGCCGTCGCGAACACCATCAGCATGGAGAACGGCAGCGTCTGGTGCATCGCCACCACGGCCGCCGAACTCACCAGCGCGCCCGTCGGCACCACCGGCACCAACGCCCCGATCAGCACCAGCAGGAACAGCGACGGATACCCGAACGCCTGCTGCGTCGGCTCCGTCGGAATGCTCGTCGTGGCGGCGTCCAGCCAGTTCACCGCGCGACCTCCACCCGCACACTCTCGCCGTGCCCCAGCCGGTACACCGCCACCCCCGGCGCGCGCAGCGCCGACAGGCGCACGAACTCGTCGCCCGGCGTGTGGAACTCGTGGGGGCGCACGGCGTCCATCCCGATCGGCCAGTACGTGCCGTAGTGCACCGGCACGGCCGTGCGCGGCGCCAGCCGGATCAGCGCCTCCGCCGCCCGCCCCGCGTCCAGGTGCTCCGCCCCCAGGTACGGGCCCCAGCCGCCCACCGGCAACAGCGCCGCGTCGACCGGCCCGACCTCCTTCTCCATGCCGTCGAACAGACCGGTGTCCCCGGCGAAGTACGTCCGCGCCTCGCCCTCGACGACGTAGCCGAGCGCGGGGGAGCGGTGCCGTCCGACCGGCAGTCGCCGCCCGTCGTGCCGCGCGGGCACCGCCCGTATCCGCAGGTCCCCGACGCGCGCCACATCGCCGGGCGCCACCTCCGCCACGTCCAGGTGTCCGAGCCGCCGTAGCCCCGGCACCGCCCGCCGCGCGCCCCGGGGCACGAGCAGGCGCGTGCCCGGCGCGAGCCGCGCGAGCGACGGCACGTGCAGGTGGTCGGCGTGCAGGTGGGACACCAGCGCCACGTCCGCGCGCCAGGCGTCCGGCGGCGGCACCTCGCCCCGTCTGCGGCGCAGGTGGGCGAGGCGGCGGGCGAACAGAGGATCGGTGAGCACGCGGATGTCCGAGTCCTCGACCGTGCAGGTGGCGTGACCCCACCACGTGAGCTCCACCGGCACCTCTTTGCCTCCTTCGCGCGACTCCCCGAAGCCTACGTCCAGGAGTAGGGTCGGCGGCGAAAACGGGAGGTGACGGGAGGTGAGGGGGGACACCATGGGGCCGGTGCGGGTGACGGCGATCGCGAGTCTGACGCCGCTGGAACTGCTGGACGACGATCCGTTCCTGGTCGACTCCCGCAGCCAGCACGCCATGTGCGCCCGCTGGGCGGCGGAACACGGCTACGTCGTCGCCAGGGAACTGCTGGTACGTGGTCTGCGGCCGGACCACGACGCCCTGTGGGACGGGGTCCGCCCGGGCCACGACCTGTTCGTGGCGCCCAGCCGACGGGTGCTGGAGAGCGCGCTGTCCTCCGTCGACGACTTCACCGCGGAGTGCGCGCGGCGCGGCGCCCGCGTCGAGACCGTCGGCCACGCGGAACCGGCCTACGACGCCCGGATGAAGGCGTGCGTACACCGCAGGCTGTCGATGCCCACGGCGGGCTACGACGGCCGCTGACCACCCCTTTCGGGGTGTGAACCGGGTTCAGGGGGACAAACGGGTGCTCCGGAGCGTTGTGGCAGGGTGGGGAAGGCCCGGACGACGGGCCGGGACGTGAGGTGTGCGGAGCGTGGGTGCAGGCCGTTGGCGCCGGGTCGCCAGTCAGATCGGGCGGATTGTCGCGGTGTGGGCCGTGTCCACCCTCACCATGCTCGTGCTCGCGGGCATCCTGCCGGACTTCCGGCTCCAGTCGCCCGACGGGGACAGCGCGACCGACATCGCGATGACCGCCGCGGTCGGCGCGGGCGCCTTCGGTCTGCTCTCCGCCGTGGTGTGGCCGCTCATGGTCCGCCTGCTGCTCCTGGTGCCGGCGCTCGTCCTCGGACTGCTGGTCTTCTTCCTCAACGGCGGGCTGCTGCTCCTCGCGATCGACGTGAACCCGGCCGGCCGCGGCGGCGTCGCCCCCGAGACCGCGGTCGTGGTCGCCGCCGTCATGTCCGCCGTCGCCTCCGCCACCGGCGGTGCCCTGACCGTGCGCGGCGACGACGCCTACCGGCGCCGGCTCTACCGCCTCGCCGACCGCCGCCGCAGATCGGGCCCGCCCTGCCCGGCCGGCCCGGGCATCGTCTTCCTGCAACTGGACGGCGTGGGACACGACGTCCTGCTCGACGCCGTCGACACCGGCGCCATGCCCACCGTCGCCCGCTGGCTCGGCCGCGACGGCGCGTCCGCGAGCCACCGGCTGGCCCCGTGGCGCACCGACTGGTCCAGCCAGACCGGCGCCAGCCAGCTCGGCATCCTGCACGGCAGCAACCACGACGTGCCCGCCTTCCGCTGGTACGAGAAGGACACCGGCGAGGTCATGGTCTGCAACCGGCCGACCAGCGCCGCCGAACTCCAGCACCGCGCGGTCCGGCGCACCGGCGACGGCGGGCTGCTCAGCCTGGACGGCGCGAGCCGCGGCAACCTGTTCGGCGGCGGCGCCGACGAGCAGGCCCTGGTGCTGTCCATCGCCACCCGCCGCCGCAGCCGCGAGACCCGGTCCAGGTCCGGCTACTTCGCCTACTTCTCCGACCCGGCCAACGCCGTCCGCACCGCGATGTCCTTCGTCGCCGAGGTGGGCCGGGAGATCGGCCAGTCCACCCGCGCCCGCGTCCACAAGGTTCGCCCGCGCGTCTCCCGCGGTGGCCTCTACCCCTTCGTCCGCGCCTTCGCGACCGTCGTCGAACGCGACGTCGTCGTCGCCGCGGTGATGGGCGACATGCTCGCCGGCCGCACCGCCGTCTACGCCGACCTCGTGGCGTACGACGAGGTGGCGCACCACTCCGGGCCGCGCGGCCGGGACGCCGTCAACGTCCTCCGGCGACTCGACCGGTCCCTCGCGCTGATCGAGAAGGTCGCCGACCAGGCCCCCCGCTCCTACCGGATCGTCCTCCTGTCCGACCACGGCCAGAGCCCCGGCGAGACCTTCCGGACCCGCTACGGCCTCACCCTCGGCGACCTGGTGCGGGCCGGCTGCGGACTGCCCGTGCCCCGGCGCGCGCAGCGCACCCGAAGCGGCGCCGAGGCCCGCAACACCGTCCGCGCCGCCCTGCACCGCCCCGTCGAGGAGGGCGCCGCGCAGCAGAGACCCGCCGACACCCCCACCGGCCGCCGCTCCGAGCCGATCGTGCTGGCCTCCGGCAACCTCGGCCTGGTCTCCTTCCCGGACGTGCCGCACCGGATGACCAGGGAGGAGATCGACGCCCGCCACCCCGCGCTGCTGCCGACCCTCGCCAACCACCCCGGCGTCGGATTCCTGCTGGTGCGCAGCGAGCTGCACGGCGGCCTGGTGCTCGGTGCGCACGGCGCCGAGATACCCCTGGACCGGCTGGACGAGGACCCCGGCCCGCTCGCCCCCTTCGGCCCCGGCGCCGCCGACGCCGTACGCCGCACCCACTCCTTCCCGCACACCGCCGACATCATGGTCAACTCCTTCCACGACCCGGCCGACGGCGAGGTCCTCGCGTTCGAGGAGCAGATCGGCTCCCACGGCGGGCTCGGCGGCGCCCAGTCGCGCGCCTTCCTGCTGTCACCGGCCGTGCTGTCCGAACCGGTGGACGAGGGCATGGAGCTGGTCGGCGCCGAACACGTCCATCAGGTGCTGCGCCGCTGGCTGCGGGAGTCCAACGGCCCGCAGGTGCCGGTGGAAGATTCACGGCCGAACGTCGTCGAGAACGCACCTTTTCCCGTCGCTGACGGGTTCGTGCAGGAGAAAAGCGCCTGATTTTGAGCCGCGCCGGACCGTGCCCGAGCGTGGGCGCCGTCCCGGCGATCCCGGGCCACAGTTCCATGAGAGGCGCACCACCCCATGCACGTCACCGGGACCGTCCCCCACCGGCTCCGGAACCGCAGGAGACCCCTCGCCCACGGCCTCGACCTGCACCGGCAGCAGGACCGCGGCTACCTGCCCGGCGGCCTGGTCGAGGAGATCCGCGCCCTCAGCCATCCGCCGCTGCCCTGGGACGCGCGGCTCGCCCGCTGGTTCGACGAGTTCGTGCCCCGCCCCGAGCCCGTACGGTCGTACGCGCGCCCCTCGCGGCGCCAGGCGGCCACCCCCGGCATCCCGCGCGCCGGGCGGTACTTCCCGCCCGAGGAGATCGCCTGCTGCACCTTCGGCGTCGTCCTGGACACCTCCGGCTCCATGGACCGCAAGCTGCTCGGCAAGGCGCTCGGCGCCATCGCCTCCTACGCCGAGGCCCGCGACGTCCCCGCCGCCCGCGTCGTGTTCTGCGACGCGGCCCCGCACGACGCCGGCTACCTGCCCGTGACCGAGATCGCCGGCCGAGTGGGTGCACGGCCGGGGCGGCACCGTGCTCCAGCCCGGCGTCGACCTGCTGCTGCGCGCCGACGACTTCCCGCCCGCCGCGCCGGTCCTCGTCATCACGGACGGCTGGTGCGACGCGCTGCGGGTCCGGCGCGAGCACGCCTACCTCGTCCCGCAGGGCGCGCGGCTGCCGTTCACGGCCCGGGGGCCGGTCTTCCGGGTGAGCTGAGCCGGAGTGTGATCGGATGGGGGGCGGGAACCCGGGCACGGGCTTCCATCGCCCCAGTACAACAAGCGAATTCGAGAGGACCCGCCGTGGCAACCACGCGCTCCGCACACACCGTCTGGGAAGGCAACCTGTCCGAGGGCAACGGTGTCGTCACCTTCGACTCGTCCGGCATCGGCGAGCAGCCGGTGTCGTGGCCGTCGCGCGCCGAACAGCCCAATGGCAAGACCAGCCCCGAGGAGCTGATCGCCGCCGCCCACTCCAGCTGCTTCTCCATGGCGCTGTCGCACGGCCTGGCCGGCGCCGGCACCCCGCCCACCAAGCTCACCACCTCCGCGGACGTCACCTTCCAGCCCGGTGAGGGCATCAAGGGCATCCACCTCACCGTGGAGGGCACCGTCCCCGGCCTCGACGAGAACGCGTTCGTCGCCGCCGCCGAGGACGCCAAGAAGAACTGCCCGGTCAGCCAGGCCCTGACCGGCACCACCATCACCCTCACCGCCAAGCTGGCCTAGCGGCGGCTAGGAGCCCGTACGCTCCCACCCCCGCCGGTCCGGGCGCGGCCCCAGTTGTCTGGGGTCGCGCGACCGGTACACCACGTACGGGCGGGTCAGGTACTGCACCGGCGCGCTGAACATGTGGACCAGACGGGTGTAGGGGACCAGGGCGATCAAGATCATGCCGATCACCGCGTGCACGTGGTACAGCACCGGCACGCCCTCCATCAGCTCCACCTCCGGGTTCAGGGTGAACAGGCTGCGGGCCCAGGGCGCGATGGTGCTCCGGTAGTCGTAGCCGTCGCCGGAGGTGTCCGAGAGCTTGGCGATCATGCCGAGGACGATGGCGCCGACCAGGAAGACGTACATGAACTTGTCGTTGGCCGTGGTGGCCCGGAAGACCGGGGCCTTGGTGCGGCGCCGGTAGACCAGCATCCCGATCCCGGCGACCGTGAGGACCCCGGCCAGGGTGCCGCCGTACAGGGAGAACAGGTGGTACGCGTGTTCGCTGACGCCGACCGACTCCGTCCAGGACGCCGGGACGAACAGCCCGATCAGGTGGCCGACGAGCACGAAGAGGATGCCGTAGTGGAAGACCGGCGAGGCGATGTTCAGCAGCTTCGACTCGTAGACCTGCGAGGAGCGGGTCGTCCAGCCGAACCGGTCGTAGCGGTGGCGCCAGGCCAGGCCCGCGATCAGCAGGGCGAAGGCGGCGTAGGGCAGGACACCCCAGAGGAAGACGTTCATCGGCGGGCTCCGGTGGATGCGGGCGGCAGGGTGGCGCACACGGCGTCCAGCACGCAGGCGTAGGGCGTGCCGAAGGTGGTCAGCCGGGAGCGCAGCTGGTCCAGGGCGTCGCGGTGCTCGGTGAGCATGCCGATGTCCCCGGTGCGGGCGACGAACTCCAGCACCGCCGGCAGGAAGTCGGGCAGTTCCTCGCCGGTGAACTCCAGGCCGTGGGCGCGGTACAGCTCCTTGAAGCGGACCAGGGACATGCCGCGGTTGCGGGTGTCGCCGTCGGTCCACCAGCTCAGGTACAGGCTGTGCCGGTTCCTGAAGTCGAAGACCTGCACGTAGTGCGCCTGGAGTTCGCCCTGGGGGGTCCCGGCCGCATGGTCGGTGAAGGCGCGCAGTTGCGGCGCGGCCTCGCGCAGCAGGGGCAGCCGGGCGCGGAAGTCGTCGTCGGGGTAGGTCAGACAGAGCGCCGCCGCCTGGTACAGCACCTCGAACCCGGGCATGGGATCAGCTCTCCCTCTCGTCGTCCGCGGTCTGCCGCCTGCGCAGGATGTGGAAGTTCTCCACGGGCACCAGCGGCAGCATCCTGCGTCCCGAGTCCTGGCCGAACGGCCCGTCGCCACCCATGCCGGGCCCGCCGTCGGTGTCGAGGCTGCACGTGTCCGGCAGCGCCGACGCCTCCAGCCGGTGCGCGTCCCCGACGGCCGCCGTCGGGATCACGTACCGCTCCTCGTACTTGGCGAGCGCCAGCAGCCGGTACATGTCCTGGACCTCCTCGGGGCGCATGCCGACGCCCGCGCAGACCGCCGGGTCGGGGTCCTCGCCGAGGTTGACCGACCGCATGTGGGCGCGCATCGCCGCCAGCTTCTCCAGCGACGCCCGCACCGGGCCCACGTCCCCCGCGGTGAACAGCTCCGCCAGGTACTCCAGCGGGATGCGCAGGGTGTCGATCGCGCCGAAGAGGTTGTCCGCGTCCTCGCCGTCGTGCCCGGTCTCCGTCAGCGCGTCCACCACCGGCGACAGCGGCGGGATGTACCAGACCATCGGCATGGTGCGGTACTCCGGATGCAGGGGGAGTGCCACCCGGTACCTGCTCACCAGGGCGTGCACGGGGGAGCGCCGGGCCGCCTCGATCCAGTCGTACGGGATCCCCGCCTCCTCGGCAGCCCGCCGCACCGACGGGTCCTCGGGGTCGAGGAAGAGCCCCAACTGCGCCTCGTACAGGTCTCGTTCGTTCGGGGTCTCGGCGGCCTCGGTGACCTTGTCGGCGTCGTACAGCACCACCCCCAGGTACCGCAGCCGCCCCACACAGGTCTCCGAGCAGACCGTCGGCTGGCCGATCTCGATGCGGGGATAGCAGAAGGTGCACTTCTCCGCCTTGCCGGTGCGGTGGTTGAAGTACACCTTCTTGTACGGGCATCCGGTCACGCACATCCGCCAGCCCCGGCAGCGGTCCTGGTCCACCAGGACGATGCCGTCCTCCGAGCGCTTGTACATCGCCCCGGACGGGCAGGACGCCACGCACGACGGGTTGAGGCAGTGCTCGCAGATGCGCGGCAGGTAGAACATGAACGTCTCTTCGTACGCGAACCGCACCTTGTCCGAGGCCTGTTGGCGGGTCCGCTCCACCATCGGGTCCAGGTCGCCGTAGGCGGGGGCGCCGCCGAGGTCGTCGTCCCAGTTCGAGGACCAGCCGATCTTCATCGGTTTGCCGTCGAGCTGCGAGACCGGCCGCGCGACCGGGTAGTCGTCGCCGAGCGGGGCGTCGGTGAGGTTCTTGTAGTCGTACGTCCAGGGTTCGTAGTAGTCCTTGATCTCCGGCAGCTTCGGGTTGGAGAAGATCCCGGCGAGCTTCTTGATCCGGCCGCCCGCCTTGAGCTTCAGCGCGCCGCGCCGGTTCAGTTCCCAGCCGCCGCGCCACTTCTCCTGGTCCTCGTAGCGGCGCGGGTAGCCCTGCCCGGGGCGGGTCTCGACGTTGTTGAACCAGACGTACTCCATGCCCCGCCGGTTGGTCCACGCCTGTTTGCAGGTGACCGAGCAGGTGTGGCAGCCGATGCACTTGTCGAGGTTCATGACCATCGCGATCTGGGCCATCGGGCGCATCAGTACTCGACCTCCTGGCTGCGGCGGCGGATCACCGTCACCTCGTCGCGCTGGTTGCCCGTCGGGCCGAGGTAGTTGAACGCCCAGGACAACTGGGCGTAGCCGCCGATGAGATGGGTCGGTTTGAGGAGCAGCCGGGTGAGCGAGTTGTGGACGCCGCCGCGCTTCCCGGTGGTCTCCGTGAGCGGCGTGTTCACCGTGCGCTCCTGCGCGTGGTGCATGTACACCGTGCCGGGCGGCATGCGGTGCGAGACGATCGCGCGGGCCACCACCACGCCGTTGCGGTTGACCGCCTCGATCCAGTCGTCGTCCGCGACCCCGATGGCGTCCGCGTCCTGCGGTGACATCCAGACGCACTGGCCGCCCCGGGACAGCGCGAGCATGAACAGGTTGTCCTGGTACTCGGAGTGGATGGACCACTTGTTGTGCGGGGTCAGGTAGCGGACCGTCACCTCGCGGTGGCCGTCCGGGCCGAGCTGCGGTTCCCCGAACAGCCGGCTCATGTCCAGCGGCGGCCGGTACACCGGCAGCGCCTCGCCCAGCTCGTGCATCCAGTCGTGGTCCAGGAAGAAGTGCTGCCGTCCGGTGAGGGTGTGCCAGGGCTTGAGGTGCTCGGTGTTGAGGGTGAACGCCGTGTACCGGCGCCCGCCGGCCTCGCTGCCCGACCACTCCGGCGAGGTGATCACCGGCACGGGCGCCGCCTGCGTGTCCGCGTACGTGATCCGCTTGCCCTCGTGTTCGGCGGCGAGGTGCGCCATCCGCTGCCCGGTCCTCGCCTCCAGCGTGTGGAAGCCCTGGGTGGCCAGCCGGCCGTTGGTCGTGCCGGAGAGGGCCAGGACGGTGTTGGCCGCCTTGACCGCCGTGTCCAGCGCCGGGCGCCCGTCGGCCGGGCCGCCGCGCACCGCGCCGTTCAGCTGCCGCAGCCGCTCGACCTC
Source organism: Streptomyces sp. NPDC058534 (assembly GCF_042717365.1). Lineage (NCBI taxonomy): Bacteria > Bacillati > Actinomycetota > Actinomycetes > Kitasatosporales > Streptomycetaceae > Streptomyces > Streptomyces sp. NPDC058534. The sequence continues at coordinate 39,227 of NZ_JBHXNW010000017.1, read as the reverse complement.
CTCGTCCGGCTTCAGGGTGATGCCCTTGGCGGGCAGGCCCTTGGTCTCCACCAGCGGGCCGAGCGCCGCGAACTTCGCGCCGATCGCCGTGTAGTCGCGCTCCACCACGACCAGGTTCGGCATGGTCTTCCCGGGCTCCGGAGCACACTCCCCGCGCCGCCAGTCCCGTACCACCCCGCCCGGCTGGGCGATCTCGCCCGGGGTGTCGTGCTGGAGCGGCGCCGCCACCAGGTCCTTGCGCACCCCGAGGTGCCCGGCGGCCAGCTCGCTCAGCTTCTCCGCGATCACCTTGAACGTGTCGAAGTCGGTGCGCGCCTGCCACGGCGGACTCACGGCCGGGGAGAAGGCGTGCACGTAGGGGTGCATGTCCGTGCTGGACAGGTCGTGCTTCTCGTACCAGGTCGCGGCGGGCAGCACCACGTCGGAGAGGAGCGTCGACGAGGTGTGCCGGAAGTCCAGCGACAGCAGCAGGTCGAGCTTCCCCTCGGGCGCCTCCTCGTGCCAGACGACGTCCCTCGGGCGCTCGCCGGGCGCGGCCTCCTCGGCGCGCAGCGAGGACTGGGTGCCCAGCAGGTGCTTGGTGAAGTACTCGGCGCCCTTGCCCGAGGAGCCGAGCAGGTTGGCCCGCCACAGGGTCACGATCCGCGGCCAGTTCTCCGGCGCGTCCGGGTCCTCGCACGCGAACTTGAGTGTTCCCGCCCGCAGTTCGGCCACCGCGTTCGCCACCGGGTCGCCGAAGGTCTCGCCCAGCTCCAGCGGGTTGCGGTCGAAGGTCGGGTAGGAGGGCATCCACCCCGTGCGCGCCGACAGGGCGAGGCAGTCCGCGCCCGTCATGCCGGACAGCCGCCCCTCGCCGAGCGGCGAGGCCAGCACGTCGGCGCGGAACCGGTCGTAGCGCCACTGGTCGGTGTTGAGGTACCAGTACCCGGTGCCGATCATCTGCCGCGGCGGGCGCGACCAGTCCGACGCGGCGGCCAGCGTCGCCCAGCCGGTCACCGGACGGCACTTCTCCTGGCCGACGTAGTGCGCCCAGCCGCCGCCGTTGCGGCCCTGGCACCCGGTGAGCTGGAGCAGGGCCAGGAAGGTCCGGTAGATCGTCTCGGAGTGGAACCAGTGGTTGGTGCCCGCGCCCATCAGGATCATGCAGCGGCCCTTGGACCGCTCGGCGGTCCGCGCGAACTCCCGCGCGATGCGCACACAGGCCGCCGCCGGGACCGAGGTGTGCGTCTGCTGCCAGGCCGGGGTGGCGGGCGCCCCCCCGGCCACGTACGACGCCCGCCCCGCGCCCCGCCCGTCTCGGATACAACACATACGCAGCCGACCACAAGAGAGGGTGTGATCAAGGG
>NZ_JBHXNW010000017.1:30260-37871 GCF_042717365.1 Streptomyces sp. NPDC058534 | reverse complement strand
CTGCCCCCCCCCCCCCCCCCCGCGGGGGGGGGGGGGGGGGTGGGGGCGGGGGGGGGGGGGGGGGGCCCCCCCGCCCCCCCCCCCCCGCCCCCCCCGCCCCCCCCCCCCCCGGGCCGCGCCACGCCGTACTGCGCGAGGAGCAGGTCGAAGACCGTCGTCACCAGCGGCCCGGTCGCCCCACCGAGCCGCGTCGCCGGGACCCCCCGCCGCAGCACGTCCCCACGCCCCTGCCCGTGCGCGCCGCCCTCGGTGTCGAAGCGGGGGAGCAGCACCTCGACACCCGACGCCATCTCGTGTCCGTGCAGGCTCAGCCGGGGCCGTACGTCACCCAGGTCCAGGTTCCAGCGGCCCTGGTCTGCCTCGTTCCAGCGGAAGCCGAGCGAGCCGTTCGGGACGACCGCGCGGCCCGTCGCCTCGTCCAGTACGACCGTCTTCCAGGCCGCGTCGCCACCCGCCTGCCCCAGGTCGGCGGCGCGCAGGAACTTCGCCGGGACGTACGCCCCGTCCCGCTCGGTCAGCGTCACCAGGAACGGCAGGTCGGTGAAGCGGCGCACGTAGTCGTCGAAGAACGGGGTCTCACGGTCGACGAAGAACTCCTTGAGCACCACGTGCCCCATCGCCAGGGCCAGCGCCGCGTCCGTGCCCGGATGCGGGTGCAGCCACTGATCGGCGAACTTGGTGTTGTCGGCGTAGTCCGGCGACACCACCACGACCTTCTGGCCCCGGTAGCGGGCCTCCGCCATCCAGTGCGCGTCCGGCGTCCGGGTCACCGGCACGTTCGAACCCCACATGATCAGATACGCCGCGTCCCACCAGTCGCCCGACTCCGGCACGTCCGTCTGGTCGCCGAAGACCTGCGGCGACGCCACGGGCAGGTCGGCGTACCAGTCGTAGAACGACAGCATCGGCGCGCCGATGAGGGAGTGGAAGCGGGCGCCCGCCGCGTGCGACACCATCGACATCGCGGGGATGGGGGAGAAGCCCGCGATGCGGTCGGGGCCCTGGGTGCGGATGGTGTGGACGTGGGCGGCGGCGACCATCTCGACCGCCTCGTCCCAGTCGGCCCGGACCAGACCGCCCTTGCCCCGCGCCAGCTGGTAGCGCCGCCGCCGCTCGGGGTCGCCCTGGATGTCCGCCCAGGCCGGCACCGGGTCCTTCAGGCGCGCCTTCGCCTCCCGGTACATCTCCAGGAGCACCCCGCGCACGTACGGGTAGCGCACCCGCGTCGGCGAGTACGTGTACCAGGAGAACGCGGCGCCTCGCGGGCAGCCGCGCGGCTCGTACTCGGGGCGGTCCGGGCCGACCGACGGATAGTCCGTGGCCTGGGTCTCCCAGGTGATGATGCCGTCCTTGACGAACACGTTCCAGCGGCACGAGCCCGTGCAGTTCACACCGTGCGTGGAGGTCACGACCTTGTCGTGGCTCCAGCGGTCCCGGTAGAAGGCGTCCGCCTCCCGGCCGCCGACCAGCCCGATGCTGTGCAGGTCGGGTGCGGCGGTCCCCGGCCGGAAGAACCGTCCCGCGCGCAGCAGCGCCGCGCCCGGCTCGGTGGGCGGTGTCCGCGTGTCGGTCACGTGCGCTCCCTTGCTCGCCCTGGTTCCCGAACCTAGGGGCGGGCACGGGAGCGCACCCGTTCGCGGGGCCCGTACGGGTCAGCGCGGGCGTCCGGCGTCCGGCGTCCGGGTCAGAGCTTGCGCGCGACCCCCGCGTAGACCGGCACGATGCCCTCCGTCTGGGCGGCCACGTCCTCCGGGTCCGGCCGCCATCCGGTGACCGGGATGATGCCGGGGCCCAGCAGCTCCAGGCCGTCGAAGAAGCGCGCGAACTCGATGAGCGAGCGCGGGTGGAACGGTGTGCCGCTGCGGGTGAACAGACCGGCGGCCCGGCCCACCGCCTCGGGGTTCAGATCGGGCGTGACCTGCGACAGGACGAGGTGGCTGCCGGGCGCGAGGGCGTCGACGTACCGCCCCAGCAGCCCGTGCACGTCGTCGCCGTCGACCGCGTCGCCGAGGTAGTGCGTCAGCGCCACCAGCGACAGGGCGACCGGCCGGCCGAAGTCCAGGCTCTCTCCCGCCAGCCGCAGGATCAGGTCCGGATCCCGGACGTCGGCGTGCACGTACTCCGTGGAGCCCTGCGCCGAGCCGTGCAGCAGCGCCTCCGCGTGCCGCAGGACGATCGGGTCGTTGTCGGCGTACACGACCCGCGACTCGGGGGCCACCGCCTGCGCCACCTGGTGCAGGTTCGGCTCGGTCGGGATGCCGGTGCCGATGTCCAGGAACTGCCGGATCCCGGCCTCGGCGAGGGTGCGGACCGCCCGGTGCATGAACCGGCGGTTGGCGCGCGCGCCGCGCACCGCCGTGCCGTCCGCGGCGAGGATCCTGCGGGCCAGCTCCTCGTCCACCGGGTAGTTGTCCTTGCCGCCCAGCCACCAGTCGTAGACGCGCGCCGGATGCGGCCGGCTGGTGTCGATGGGGGTGGTGCTTCCGTCGAATCCGGTCATGCCGTGTCGTCTCCTGGGAGCCTCGGGCCTTCGGGCCTCGGTGGCGGGGTCGCCGGGTCAGTAGTTCTCGCGGTACTCGCGCAGGACCTTCTCGGTGCGCTGGGTCGACGCGGCACGCGCCGTCATGTGGTCCAGGACCTCCAGGTGCGCGGAGACCTCGGGCCGGGAGTCCAGGTACAGGGCGCCCGTCAGATACTCGGTGAAGACCATGTCGGGCAGCTCCGGCTCCGCGAACCGGAACAGGGTGAACGGCGCGTACGTCCCGGGGTGCGGCCCGTCCTCGAACTCGGCGACCTGGAGCGTCACCCGGTCCCGGGACGCGAACTCCAGCAGCTTGTCCAGCTGTTCGCGCATCACCCGGCCGTGCACGCTGACCGGACGGCGCAGCACCGTCTCGTCCATCACCACCCACAGGTGCGGCGGGTCCGGGCGCTCCAGCAGCCGCTGCCGCTCCATCCGCAGGGACACGTGGCGCTCGACGGCGTCACCGCCCGCGTTGCCGATCGTCCCGGCCTCCAGGACCGAGCGCGCGTAGTCCTCGGTCTGGAGCAGCCCCGGGACGAAGTGCGGCTCGTAGGAGCGGACGATCCGCGCGGCGCCCTCCAGGCTCACGTACATGCTGAACCAGTCCGGCAGCACGTCGTGGTACCGCTGCCACCAGCCCGGCTGGTTGGCCTCCTCGGCGAGGGTGACGAACGCGGAGACCTCGTCGGACCCGACCCCATAGGTTGTCAGCAGGATCTGGACATACGGTATCTTCAGCGAGACCTCGGCCATCTCCATGCGCCGCACCGTGGCCGGGGCCACGCGGAGCACCTTGGCGGCCTCCTCGCGTCTGAGGCCCGCGGTCTCCCGCAGTTCCTGCAACCGTCTGCCGAGGACCACCTGGCCCACGGTGGGCGCGGCCCGTCGCTCACTCACGCCACGCCTCCCCAACGCGCCCAAGTCACACCGCAGTCTGTCATGTACCCCCGCCGCTCTCACAGGGGTGTTCGCGATCAACCTTGTCAGGACAGGAGTGTGTGGAGGTACTTGACCGTCGCCGGGTCGGCCGGCAGCAGCGTCTCGATGGCCAGCTCGGCCACCGTCACGTCCATCGGGGTGTTGAAGGTGGAGATGGACGAGATGAACGACAGGGTCCGGCCCTCGTGCTCGATCATCATCGGCAGCGCGAAGTACGGCACCGGCTCGTCCGGCTCCCCGTCCGGCGTGATCTCCGGCGCGGTGTCCGGTACCGGATAGGCCGCCACCTCGTCGTACAGCGCGCGCAGCGGCTCGGAGCGCTGCAGGGCGATCTGCCGCTCCATCTGCTCCAGCAGGTGCCCGCGCCACTCGCGCAGATTGCGGATGCGCGGTGCCAGTCCCTCCGGGTGCAGGGTCAGCCGCATCGCGTTCAGCGGCGGCGCGAGCAGATGCTCCGCGACCCCGTCCATCAGCATCGCCACGCCCCGGTTGGCCGCCAGCACCTGGTACGTCCCGTCGACCACCAGCGCCGGATACGGCTCGTAGCCCCGGATCAGCCGCTCCATGCCCTCGCGCAGGGCGCCCAGCGCCGGGTCGTCCAGCGGGGTCTCCGGGTAGTGCGGGGCGTAACCGGCCGCGAGCAGCAGGGCGTTGCGCTCGCGCACGGGGACGTCCAGGTGCTCGGCGAGGCGCAGCACCATCTCCTCGCTCGGCCGGGAGCGGCCCGTCTCGACGAAGCTGATGTGCCGGGCGGAGGAGTCGGCGCGCAGCGCCAGCTCCAGCTGACTGACCCGCCGCCGCTCCCGCCAGGCCCGGAGCAGCGGACCCACGCCCCGGGTGGCGGGGACGGTGCCGGACGTGAGTGCGGTCATGGGCCGAACGGTAGTCGACGGCGGCCCGTACCGGGACGGGTCGGCCCTCCTGACCAGGGCTCCGACGGCCGCGCTGTGGCAGGCTGAAGGGGCACCCCGGTACCCAGGCACCCCCCGGCAACCAGGACAGGAGCGTGGCACATGCCCGTAGAACCGCTGTCGCGGCAGGAGATCGAGGAGCGGCTGACCGAGCTGCCGGGCTGGTCGCTGGACGACGGCCGCCTCACCCGTGCCTACCGGCTCGGCTCGCACTTCGCGGCGACCGCCATGGTCGTGCACATCGCCCAGGTGCAGGAGGAACTCGACCACCACTCCGACCTGACCCTCGGCTACAACACCGTGTCCCTCGCGGTGCACACGCACAGCGCGGGCGGGGCCGTCACCGCGAAGGACGTCGAGCTCGCCCGCAGGGTGGAGGATCTGGCCGCCGGTCACGGGGCACACTGACGGTGTGCTCGACTACGACAAGGAAGCGGAGCGGTACGACGCGTCCCGCGGCGGCGAGCCCCGGGCCGAGGCCGCCGCACGGGCCGTACTGAGCCTCGTGCCGCGAGGGGCGCGCAGCCTGCTCGACGTCGCCTGCGGCACCGGCATCGTCACCCGGCGGCTGGCGGCCGCGCCGGGCGCCCCTCGGGTGACCGGCGCGGACCTCGCCCCCGCCATGGCCCGGCGGGCGGCGGCCCGGCTGCCCGGTGCCGTCGTGCTCGCCGACAGCCGCCGGCTGCCGTTCCGGGACGGCGGGTTCGACGCCGTCACCAGCGTGTGGCTGCTGCACCTGGCGGGGGGCGCCGGGAACGTGCGGGCGATCGTCGGCGAGTGCGCCCGCGTGCTGCGGCGCGGCGGGGTGTACGTGACCACCGTCGACAAGGGCGCCTCGCACAACGTGGGCAGTGACATCGACGCCGTGCTCGCGGCCCGCCCGCCCAGCACCGCACACGACGCCGTCGGCCTCGTCGAGGCGTACGCCCGCGCGCACGGCCTGGTCCCGGCGGGACAGGCCCGCTTCACCGGCCACGGCCAGGGCCGCAGCCCCCGCCGTACCGTCGCCGACCTGCGGCGCGGCTGGTTCGTCACGCTGCCGCCGGGCGACCCGCGCGCGGAGCACTTCGCCACCCGGCTCGCGGCCCTGCCGGACCAGGACCGGCCCCGGCCCGACCCGGTCTTCACCCTCCGGGCGTTCGTGAAGTCGTAGGCCCGGAGCGGCAACCCGGGTCTCCCGGGCGGCGACTGAGAGGCGGAACCCATCCGTCCTCCAGGAGGTCCGTCGTGAGCCACCCCCACACGTACCGCAGACGCCCGCTCGCCCTGGCCGCAGCCCTCTCCGCCGCGGGGCTCGTCGGCGCGGGCCTGACGACGCTCGCCCCCGACACCGCCCAGGCCGCCACGGCACGGCAGGTCGAGGCCCTCGACCGGGGCGTGGTCAGCGTCCACACCGGCGACGGCAACCTGGTCGGCTGGCGCTGGCTGGGCACCGACCCGGACAACGTCGCGTTCAACGTCTACCGGGCCGGCACGAAGGTCAACGCCGGCCCGGTCACCGGCTCCACCACCTTCTTCCACGCCGGCGCCCCGTCCCACGCCGACTACACCGTCCGCGCCGTCGTCAACGGCACCGAGCAGGGCGACTCCGTCCACGCCGTCCAGTTCCGGGCCGGCTACAAGGACGTGCCGATCAGCCCGCCCGCCGGCGGCACGACACCCGACGGCGTCTCGTACACCTACGAGGCGAACGACGCCTCCGTCGGCGACCTCGACGGCGACGGCGCGCTCGACCTCGTCCTCAAGTGGCAGCCGGCCAACGCCAAGGACAACTCCCAGTCCGGCTACACGGGCAACACGATCGTCGACGGCATACGGCTGGACGGCACCCGGCTGTGGCGCGTCGACCTGGGGCGCAACATCCGCTCGGGCGCCCACTACACCCAGTTCCAGGTGTACGACTACGACGGCGACGGCAGGGCCGAGGTGGCCATGAAGACCGCCGACGGCACGAAGGACGGCACCGGCGCGGTCGTCGGCAGCTCCTCGGCCGACCACCGCAACTCCTCCGGCTACGTCCTGTCCGGCCCCGAGTACCTGACGATGTTCGACGGCCGGACCGGCACGGCCATGGGCACCGTCGACTACGTCCCCGCCCGGGGCAACGTCTCCTCCTGGGGCGACTCCTACGGCAACCGCGTCGACCGCTTCCTGGCGGGCACCGCGTACCTGGACGGCTCCCGGCCCTCCCTGATCATGGCGCGCGGCTACTACACGCGCTCGGTGATCGCCGCCTGGGACTGGCGGAACGGGCGGTTCACCCGCCGCTGGACCTTCGACACCAACTCCTCCACCAACAGCGGCAAGGGCTACGACGGCCAGGGCAACCACCAGCTCTCCGTCGCGGACGTCGACGGCGACGGCAGGGACGAGATCGTCTACGGCGCGATGGCCGTCGACGACAACGGCAACGCCCTGTGGACCACGCGGAACGGCCACGGCGACGCCATGCACGTCGGCGACCTCGACCCGTCCCGCGCGGGCCTGGAGGAGTTCAAGATCGACGAGGACGCCTCGAAACCCTCGTCCTGGATGGCGGACGCGCGCACCGGCCGGATCATCTGGTCCACCGCCGCGGGCGGCGACAACGGCCGGGGCGTCGCCGGGGACATCTGGTCCGGCAGCGCGGGCGCCGAGTCCTGGTCCTCCGCCGAGAGCGGCGTCCGCAACCCCAAGGGCACGGTCGTGAACAGCCGCAAGCCCTCCAGCGCCAACTTCCTGTCCTGGTGGGACGGCGACCCGGTCCGCGAACTCCTCGACGGCACCCACGTCGACAAGTACGGCACCTCCGGCGACACCCGCCTCCTCACCGGCTCCGGCGTCGCGTCCAACAACGGCACCAAGGCCACCCCGGTCCTCGCGGGCGACATCCTCGGCGACTGGCGCGAGGAGGTCGTCTGGCGCACGTCGGACAACACGGCCCTGCGCATCTACTCCACCCCGTACGACACCGGCACCCGCATCACGACCCTCCTCCACGACACCCAGTACCGCACGGCCCTGGCCTGGCAGAACACCGCGTACAACCAGCCCCCGCACCCGAGCTTCTTCCTCGGCAGCGGCATGCCGACGGCGCCGAGGCCGGCGGTGTACACACCGTGAACAAGGGTGGGGTGGGCGCCCTCGGACGCCCACCCCACCCACCCGGCTTACGCGCCCGCCGGTCCCGGCGGGCATAGCGCACGCGGGCCGGGTACCCGGGGTGCCCGGGAAAGACCCCGTGAATCCCGAACTCTC
>NZ_JBHXNW010000017.1:0-30251 GCF_042717365.1 Streptomyces sp. NPDC058534 | reverse complement strand
CACGACGAGGGCACCGAGGACCCGCGCGGCGAGGCCGCCCCGGGCCCCCCGCCCCCCCACGGGCGGGGCCCCCGCGCCCCCCCCCCCCACCATCGGCTCAGCCGGCCGTGCAGCTCCGGCCGGCCATCCCGAACGCGGCCGGTTCCCCGTTGGTCCCCGACCACTCGCCCGTGAAGCCGAAGCTCACCGAGGCGTCCGGGTCGACGCGGGCGTTCCAGCCGACGTTCTCCGCCGTCACCGTGGTGCCCGACCGGGTGTGTTCGGCGTTCCACATCCGGGACACATGCTGGCCGCCCTCGAACGTCCAGTCGAGGGACCAGCCGTTCCAGGCCGCCGTACCGGTGTTGGTGAGTCGGACGTCCGCCTGGAAGCCGCCGGGCCACTGGTTCGTGATCGTGTACTCCACCTCGCAGGCGCCCGTGGGCGTCGGGTCGGGTCCCGGGCCGGGGTCGGTGCCGCCGTCGCCCGCCGTGTCGCCGTACACGATCCCCCGGCCGTTGGTCGCCACGTACACCCGGCCGTACACCCGCGGATCCCCGGTGATGGCCGCGCCCGTCCAGCCCCACTGGTGCGCGTCGTCGTTGACCCGGGTCCAGCTCGCTCCCGCGTCGGTGGAGCGGAAGATGCCGCGGACGCCGCCGATCTCCGCACTGGTGTAGAGGGTCTGGTAGGACGCGCCCGGGGCCGCCTTGCCGAAGCCGATGGTGTCGGCCGCGTCGACGCCGGACAGCTTGGTGAAGGTGGTGCCGCCGTCCGTCGAGTGCCACAGACCGTACGGGCCGTCCGCCGCCCCGCCGGCCAGCCAGACGTCGCCCTCGGCGCCGGGCAGCGCCTTGAAGCGGACGCCGTCACCGGAGGGCAGGCCGGTCGCCGGTGAGGCGGTGAAGGTCGCGCCGCCGTCCTTGCTGACGTAGAACGTTCCGGACTTGAAGCCGTAGAAGGTGTGCGGGTCGACGCGGTCGGACTCGACGACCGCCCCGGCCGGGATGCCGCTCGACGCCTGCCAGGATGTGCCGAAGCCCGTCGTGTGGTGCACGCCGGCGCCCTCGGGGCTCCACACGAAGCGCCCGCCGTCCGCGCCGGCCGCGACCGTGCCGCCGCCGCTCACCCCCGACGGGTCGCTCCCGCCGAACCAGTTGGCGCCGTTGTCCGTGGAGAACGCGATGTGCGGCCCGGAGTCGAGGTTGCCGGCCCGGACGACCGTGTCCGGGTTCGCCTCCGCGAAGTCGAGGCTCGTGGTGGAGGTGAAGTTCGGGGAGGTGTACATCATCGACGGGACCTCGGTCAGGCTGGTGTGCCGGAAGCCGCCGATGTCGCCCAGCGCGCTGAGCAGCGGGGCGCCGGACGGGGGCGCGGCCAGGTCGTTCACCGCCGTCTCCTCCAGGCCGCGCACCATGGGCTCGATCGCGAAGGTGCCACCCTCGTCGTCCCAGTTCGTGAGGTTCTCGGTGCCGTAGATCGTGGCGCCCGTCCCGTACATCATCCGGTCCGGGTCGAACGGGTCGATCTCCAGCGCCTCCGTCATCCAGCCCAGCTTCGGGGTCTGCTCGGGCGGAGCCGGGTTCGCGCCCCAGGTGAGCCACGGGGAGGAGGAGACGTCCATCGTGTAGCGGTTCTCGCGGGTCGGGTACGACGTGTGGTTCCACGCCTGTGTCCAGGTCGCGCCGCTGTCCGTCGAGCGGAAGATCTGCGTGTCCGGCCACCAGGAGCTGTACGCCGTCGCCATGACCGTCCCCGGGTTCTGCCGGTCGACGGTCAGGCCGCTGAACCCGAAGTAGGTGTCCGCCTCCGCGACCGGGCTGATGTCCGTCCAGGTGCCCGTCGCCGTGGCGTACCGGTACAGCCGCCCCTTGCCGCCGTCGTACGGGCCGCCCGTGTCGCTGTAGGCCAGGTACAGGTAGCCGTTCTCCGCGTCCAGGACGCCCTTGTGGGCCAGGTACCCGGTGGGCTGCCCGGCGATCCGCTCCCAGGTCGCGCCCGCGTCCGTCGAGCGGTAGACGGCGTTCTCCTTGTCGGCGACGCCGACGTAGACGCTCTTCGTGGCCGCGCCCGCCGTGCCCGTGGACTCGTCGAAGGTCACCCAGACCACGCCCTGGTTGTCGGAGGCGTAGCCGCTGGTGTCACCGGGGTCCTGCACGTAGTCGCCCGGGTTCGGGAAGGCCGTCACCTCGGACCAGGTCACGCCCGCGTCGGTCGACCGCCACAGGCCGTGCCCACTGGGCGCGCCCAGGTACAGGACGTCGTTGTCGTGCGGGTCGACGGCCAGGCGCTCGCCCATGCCCCGGCCCGGCATGTTGCCGCCCAGCTTGAACGGCAGGTCCGTCTTCGCCCAGGTCGCGCCCCGGTCGGCGGAGCGCAGCACCGCGCCGTTGCCCGGGCCCCAGTCGTTGGTGTAGGTGCCGACCGCCGCGTACACCCGGTCGGGGTCGACGGAGTCGGAGGCGATACTGGCCACACCCGTGTGGCCCCAGTCGTCCCAGCCGACGTGGTCGAGGAGCGGCGTCCAGGTGCGGGACGACTCCTGCCAGCGGTAGGCGCCGCCGATGTCGGTGCGGGCGTAGGCGAGGTCCTTCTCGGTGCGGCTGAAGACGATGCCGGGGACGAATCCGCCGCCGTCGATACGGGCGTTCTTCCAGGTGTAGGAGTCGGCAGCCCGCGCGGTGGGCGGGCCGCCCGCCAGGAGACCGGCCGCGAGCGCCAGCAGAACGGTGAGGATCCGGGTTCTTCGCACGGTGGGGAACCGTCCTTCCGTCAGGAGCAGAACACACACGAGCACCGGACGGCCCACGGCGTGAGTGGGCCGCCCGGCGCCGTAAGGGGCGCGGGGAACTGCGCGACCAGCCACAACCGGCCCGCAGCCGAAACAACCGCCCAACCCGCGGAGCGCCTCGCGGGGGCTATTCGAGCAGCTCCGCGTACGAACCCATGGCGAGGGCTATGTCCGCCTGGGCCCAGAACCGGTGGTACGTGAACGTGGGCGCGGCACCGCCCGCGAGATAGTCCTCGATCTTCGACCAGGCCGGGTCGTCCTGGTAGAAGGAGCGGATCGAGGCGAAGGTCGACGACGCGTCGATCGTGTCGCCGTTCGGCATGGTCCCGGTCCAGCCGTTCGGGACGTACACCGGGTCGTCGAAGCGGTTGTAGTCGGCGCGGGTCTCCGGGACGGCGATGCCGAGCGCGTCCTGGTTGTTCTCCCACATGCCGTCGAGCAGCGCCTTGGCGGTCGCGGCCGCCTCCGTGTCGCCCGAGCGGTCGGCGTAGTACGTCAGGGTCTTGGCGTACGCCGCCGCCACACCGACGTCGTTGGTGTAGTCCGAGACGGTGACGTGCAGGTCGCCGTTGTCACCCGGGGAGGACGCGTTCCAGGTGTCGGGCTGCCCCGACCACTGCATGGTCGAGGGGATCCGGAAGGTGCCGTCCGGGTTGACCGTCGTCTCCGACAGCGCCCAGTCGACCCACTTGTCCAGGACCTCCTTGGCCGCCGCGTCGCCGCTCTGCTGGTAGTACTCGGCGACCCGCTCCATGGACCACGCCTGGAAGCCGAACCACTGGTTGGACGGCGGGTCGTGGTACACCGGCTTCTCGTCGTAGTACATGCCGTAGAAGGTCGGCGTACCGGCCGGCGGTGTCGCGTACCGGCCCGCCCAGCTGTTGGTCGCGCCGCCCGCGATGGCACCCTCGTCGGACTGCAGCCAGCGGTAGAACTCCACCTGCCGGTCCAGGGACTTGGCCCAGTCGGAGGCGCCGGTGGCCGACTTGGGCCTCAGGTCGGCGTAGGTGCTCAGCGCGTACGCGGCCAGCGGGTTCTGGTAGCCGCCGTGGGTGTGGCTGGAGCCGATGCGCCAGGCCCAGCCCGCCGAGGTGTCCACCGCGCCGCCCCAGGCGTAGTACCAGGACAGCAGGTAGTGCGAGGAGTCCTTGCCGGTGCCGGCCGGGCAGCTCGACGGCCCCACGCAGTCGCCGACCTTCTTGAAGTACTTGTCGAACATGGCGTAGCGCAGGTAGTCGCCCATCTTCGCGGCCTTGTCGAGGGTCCCGGCGATCTCGTCGCCCTTGCCCTGCTCCTCGGCCCAGACGTCCGCCCAGTACGCGGCCTGCACGGCCCGCGCGTCGGCGTCCGGGGCGTTGGTGAACTTCCACTGCTTCGCGTAGGACGCGTCGCCGGTGAACAGGTCCAGGTAGCCGTTCGGGCCGCCGTACTTGAACGCGTCGCAGGTCGGCTGCGGCACCGTCTCCCACACCGACTCCTGCGCGCCGCGCTGGAAGGTGTTGATGTAGGAGGGGCCGGTGTCCGTCGGGCCCGCCTCGCACTTGCCGGGCGAGTTGCCGTAGCCGTAGGTGTTGTCGACGTCCTGGAGCCAGTGCATGCCGTAGACGTCGTCGGTGCCGTACGCCGACTTCAGCTCGCCGGCGATCGGGTCCGGACCGACGGAGACCGCGCCGTCCAGGGGCGCCGGATACTCGTTCGGCGTGTCCAGTTCGGGTGCGTAGGTCGCCGGCTTCGAGGCGTTGTAGGCCGAGTTGGTCGGCTGGTCGGCGTGGGTGGGGATCATGTACGTCTCCATGATCTCCCAGGCGTTGTTGAACCTCGACCAGTCGCCGGTCACCTTGCCGTACATGGCCTGGAGCCACAGCAGGTAGCTGTACGCCTCGGAGGTCGTCTCGTGCCCGTGGTCGGGCGCCTCGACGATCAGCGTCTCGACCGAGTGGTACGGGATGCCCTCGGGGGAGAAGTAGCCGTTCGCCGGGTCGGTGATCTTCCCGTACAGCTCCAGGAAGCGGGCGTCGTAGTCCTTCGCGGCGGCCAGCTGGGTCACGGTGACCGACGCCTTGCCGTGGCCGGGGGCCGTCGACTCGAAGACCGCCGAGCCGCTGCCGGAGGCGTCCGCGGAGACGGTCACCCGCTGGGCCGTGTTCCAGTTCGACGGGGTGAAGGTGAGACTCGTCCCGCCGGTGAGCGAGAGCCCCGTGTTGCCGCTCGCGCGGGACGTCGTGACGGTGACACTGGCGGCCGGCTGCTTCGACAGCTTGACCTCGTACGTCCCCGACTCGCCCTGCTGGACGCCGAGTTGACCGGGCGAGGCGACCACGGTCGGTCCCGAGGCGACCGTGATGCCGACCGGCGTCGAACTGCCGGAGGCGCCCGTGCTGTCGTAGGCCTTCGCCACCAGGGAATGACTGCCCACGGTCAACCCGGAGGCCGAGTGCGTGTAGGGCGAGCTGGTGTCGGTGCCGAGCAGCGTGGTGTCGTCGTAGAACTCCACCTTGCTGACGGTGGCGCCGTCGGCGGCGGCGGCCGTGGCCGCGAGCGGCACCGCCTCGCCCTGCGAGTACACCGCGCCCGCCTCCGGGCTGGTCAGCACCGTGATCGGCGGCTGGTGCGCGCCGACGCAGGAGGTGCCGTTGACCGCGAAGCCGGCCGGCGCCGCGTTGGTGCCGCTGTACGTGAACTGCCCGCCGGTGGTGACGGCGGCCCCGGCGGCGACCCGCCCGTTGTACGAGGCGTTCCTGACCGTGACGTTCCGGCCCGACTGGGACCAGGTGCCGTTCCAGCCGTTGCTCAGCTTCTGGTCGCCCGCGTAGGAATACGTCAGCGTCCAGCCGTCGATGGCGTCGGTGCCGCGGTTGGTGAGCGTCAGCTCCGCGGTGAAGCCGGAGCCCCAGTCGTTCGTCCTGTAGTCCACGCTGCACTGAAGTGCGGCCGCCTGGGCGGGAGTCGAACCGGTGCTCAACATCGTGAGGGGGAGTGCGAGGGCCGCCAGTGCGGCGGTCCACAGCCGCCGCGCGGTGCGGCGTCCGCGTCTGTGTCCGAGGTGCATGGTGCTGGTTCCTCCTTGCGGCTCGGGGAGGGAGTGGGGGAAGAGCAACAAGCCTTGAACCAGTGGGAGCGCTCCCATAGTGGAGAGAGGGGCATCGGCGGTCAAGATGCGTGAAGAGTCGAAAAGATTCGACAGGGCGAGCGGAGAGAAAGTCGGTAACTCCTCTGTTCTTTGCCGTCACTTGGCGCTACCTTCGCTGAACCAGTGGGAGCGGTTCCATCAGTCGGCGCGATCGTCACGGCGCGCCCGAACTGCAAGGAGTCGCTCATGCGACACCCCCCGCTCCACCTTCCGCGTTCAGGACTTTTAGCCGCGGTTGCGGCCTGTCCTCCCACGCGTCTTCGGCCGGCCCGCCGGCCCGCACACCCCCCGGGCTCCCGCACCGTGCCCGCGGGCCGTTCCTGACCTTCGATCACGACGGCACCCCCATGCCGATCGGCAGCGGACCGCGCCGATGGACGCGCGGCCCCGGACGACCGCACCCGCACCCCCACGAAAGAAGGAACCCGCACTCATGACCCGTACCAGAACCGCGATGCTCGCTGCCCTGACGCTGGTCGCCGGTGCCTCCGGCACGGCGCTGGCCGCCCACTCCGCGAACGCCGGAGCCGCGGCCGCCGCCTGCACCGTCGACTACAAGGTGCAGAACGACTGGGGAAGCGGCTTCACCGCCGCCGTGACCGTCACCAACAACGGTGCCGCCACCTCGAACTGGTCGCTGGGGTGGACGTACGCCGGCAGCCAGAAGGTCACCAACGGCTGGAACGCGAAGGTCAGTCAGAGCGGTGCCGCCGTCACCGCGGCCAACGAGTCCTACAACGGCACGCTCTCCACCGGCGGTTCGGCGAGCTTCGGCTTCCAGGCCACCTACAGCGGCGCCAACGCGGTCCCGGCCACCTTCACCCTCAACGGCGTGACCTGCAACGTCGACGGCGGCCCGACCGACCCGCCGGACCCGACGGACCCCACCGGACCGTCCGACCGGGTGGACAACCCCTATGACGGCGCCGAGGTCTACGTGAACCCCGAGTGGTCCGAGAAGGCAGCCGCCGAACCGGGCGGCTCCCGGATCGCGAACCAGCCCACCGGTGTGTGGCTCGACCGGATCGCCGCCATCAACGGTGTGAACGGCGGCATGGGTCTGCGCGATCACCTCGACGAGGCGCTGACGCAGAAGGGCTCCGGCGAACTCGCCGTCCAGCTCGTCATCTACAACCTGCCCGGTCGCGACTGCGCCGCCCTCGCCTCCAACGGCGAACTGGGCCCGACGGAGATCGACAAGTACAAGACGCAGTACATCGACCCGATCGCCGAGATCCTCGCCGACCCGAAGTACGCGGGTCTCAGGATCGTCACTACGGTCGAGATCGACTCGCTGCCCAACCTGGTCACCAATGTCAGCGGCCGGCCGACCGCCACGCCGAACTGCGACGTGATGAAGGCCAACGGCAACTACCAGAAGGGCGTCGGCTACGCCCTGAACAAGCTCGGCGACATCGGCAACGTCTACAACTACGTCGACGCCGGCCACCACGGCTGGCTCGGCTGGGACGACAACTTCGGTGCCTCCGCGGACATGTTCAAGACCGCCGCCACCACCGAGGGGGCGACCGTCGCCGACGTGCACGGCTTCATCGTCAACACCGCCAACTACAGCGCCCTCAAGGAGGAGAACTTCAAGATCGAGGACTCCGTGAACGGAACCTCCGTGCGGCAGTCCAAGTGGGTCGACTGGAACCGCTACACCGACGAGCTGTCCTACGCCCAGGCCATGCGCGCCAAGCTGGTCTCGATCGGCTTCGACCAGAGCCTCGGCATGCTGATCGACACCTCCCGCAACGGCTGGGGCGGCACCGCCCGGCCCGCCGGTCCCGGACCGCGGACCAGCGTCGACGCCTACGTCGACGGCGGACGCTACGACCGCCGTATCCACCTCGGGAACTGGTGCAACCAGTCCGGAGCCGGCCTCGGCGAACGCCCGCAGTCCAGCCCCGCCGCCGGGATCGACGCGTACGTCTGGATGAAGCCCCCGGGCGAGTCCGACGGAGCGAGCGAGGAGATCGACAACGACGAGGGCAAGGGCTTCGACCGGATGTGCGACCCCACCTACGAGGGCAACGCGCGCAACGGCAACAACCCCTCGGGCTCGCTGCCGAACGCCCCGGTCTCCGGGCACTGGTTCTCCGCGCAGTTCCAGGAGCTGATGAAGAACGCCTACCCGCCGCTGTCGTGAGCGGTTCCCCACGCGGGTGAGTCTCCGGGGTCCGGTCCTTGCGGGCCGGGCCCCGGCGGCCTCCCGTTTTTTGCGGGACCGGCAACGTTGTTTGCCCGAGCCGGGTGAGTCGTCGCACCCTGAGGTCACCGCTAACGGGAGGCTGACCAGCATGGCGCACGACCACCATCACCACGACGGGCACGGTTCCGCACACGGGCACGGCCACGGTCACGGAGCCCCGCACGACCACACCGACCTGGACTGGGCCGAGATGGCCCCGCAGCTTGAGGCGCAGGCCGAGCTGTACACGCCGCTGTACCGGCAGGCCATGAGCTGGCTGGCGCGGGAGGTGCCCGAACCCGGTCTGGTCGTGGACGTCGGCAGCGGACCGGGCGTCGTCTCCTGTCTGTTCGCCGACACCTTCCCCGGCGCCCGCGTCGTCGCCGCCGACGGCGCCGCGCCGCTGCTGGAGCGGGCCCGGGACCGGGCCGCCCGGCTCGGTGTCGCCGACCGCTTCGGCACCCTCACCGGCGACCTGCCCGGCGCCCTGGGCGAACTGGATTACCCCGCCGACCTGATGTGGGCCAGTCAGAGCCTGCACCACCTCGGGGACCAGCGCGCCGCCCTCGCCGCCCTCGGCGGGCATCTCGCGCCCGGCGGCACCCTGGCGATCCTGGAGGGCGGACTGCCCGCCCGGTTCCTGCCCCGCGACATCGGGTTCGGGCGTCCCGGGCTCCAGGCCAGGATCCACGCCGTCGAGGAGGACTTCTTCGCGGAGATGCGCGCGAGCCTGCCCGGCTCCGTGCCCGAGACCGAGGACTGGCCCGCGCTGCTGACCGCCGCCGGCCTGAAGCACACCGGCACCCGCAGCTTCCTGCTGGACCTGCCCGCGCCCGTCTCCGAGCCGGCCCGCGACTACGCCGCTTCCTCCCTCTCCCGGCTGCGCGAGCGGATCGGCGACGGTCTGGACGCCGGGGACCAGGACACCCTGGACCGGCTGCTCGACCCCGGGGACGAGGGGAGCGTGCACCGGCGGCAGGACGTGTTCGTGCTGGTGGCGCACACCGTGTACACGGCGGTACGGCCGGTCTGAACGGCCGCCGTGCCGGGCCCTTGACTTGGAGAGCGCTCCAAGTGATGTACTCCCCACCGTCCGGAAGAGGTGCCTGCACAGACACAGGCACAGGCACAGGCACAGACACAGGGGGGAACCATGACCGACGCACCGGTCGCGCTCATCACCGGCGGGGGCAGCGGTATCGGAGCCGCCGTCGCCCGGCGGCTGCTGGACGCGGGACACCGGGTGGCCGTCACCGGGCGCGGGGAGGCGAGGCTGCGCGCGTTCGCCGGCGAACTCGGCGATCCCGAGGGCCTGCTGACCCTCGTCGGCAACGCCGCCGACCACACCCAGGTGGCCTCCGCCGTCGAGGCCACGCTCAAGGAGTTCGGCCGCCTCGACACGGTGGTCGCCAACGCCGGGTTCGCCACCCACGACTCGGTGGCCGAGGGCGACCCGGCGGGCTGGACGGAGATGGTGCTGACCAACGTGCTGGGACCGGCGCTGCTGATCAGGGCGTCGATCGACGCGCTGAAGGCGACGCGCGGGCGGATCGTGCTGGTCGGCAGCGTCGCCGGGTTCGTGAACACACCGGGCAACATCTACGGCGCCACGAAGTGGGCGGTGACCGGTCTCGCCGAGAACACCCGTCGGGAGGTCACCCAGTGGGGTGTCGGCGTGACCCTGATCGCGCCCGGCCGCGTGGAGACCCCGTTCTGGGAGGCGACCGGCGGTCTGCCGCCCGGTGACCTGCTCACCGCCGACCAGATCGCCGACTCGATCGTCTGGGCCACCACCCAGCCGGCCGGCGTCGACGTCAACACGGTGGTCGTACGGCCGCTCGGACAGCCCAACTGACGCGAGAGGAGGGGCCCGGCCGCATGCGACCGCGCCCCTCCACCGTGCGTGACCGCTCAGCCGGTGCTCAGGAGTTGACCTCCGCCGGGTCCGGACCCAGGCGCCGGTCCTCGTTCAGCGCGCTGATCGCCGCCAGGTCCTCGGTGTCCAGGGTGAAGCCGAACACGTCGATGTTCTCCTTGATCCGCGACGGCGTCACGGACTTCGGGATCACCACGTTGCCGAGTTGGAGGTGCCAGCGCAGCACGACCTGGGCCGGCGTACGGTCGTGCTTCTGGGCGATCGCCACGATCGCCGGGATCTCCAGGATGCCCTTGCCGGAGCCGAGCGGGGACCACGCCTCGGTGGCGATGCCCTGCTCCGCGTGGACCTCGCGGGAGGCGTGCTGCTGGAGGTGCGGGTGCAGCTCGATCTGGTTGACGGCCGGGACGACCGACGTCTCGCCGGTCAGCCGTTCCAGGTGCTCCGGCAGGAAGTTGGAGACGCCGATGGCCCGCACCCGCCCGTCGGCGAGCAGCTTCTCGAACGCCTTGTACGTGTCGACATACCGCTCCTTGGCCGGCATGGGCCAGTGGATCAGGTAGAGGTCCAGGTACTCCAGGCCCAGCTTCGCCAGTGAGGCGTCGAAGGCGCGGAGGGTCGTGTCGTACCCCTGGTCGCTGTTCCAGAG
Source organism: Streptomyces sp. NPDC058534 (assembly GCF_042717365.1). Classification (NCBI taxonomy): domain Bacteria; kingdom Bacillati; phylum Actinomycetota; class Actinomycetes; order Kitasatosporales; family Streptomycetaceae; genus Streptomyces; species Streptomyces sp. NPDC058534. Next base: position 19,632 of record NZ_JBHXNW010000017.1, on the reverse strand, counting down.
CTTGGTGGTGACGAAGAGATCCTCGCGGGCCACGCCGGAGGCGGCGAGCCCCCTGCCGGTGCCCTCTTCATTGCCGTAGATCGCCGCTGTGTCGATGCTGCGGTACCCGGCCTCCAGCGCCTGGACCACGGCCGTCTCGGCCTCGTCGTCCGGCACCTGCCAGACGCCGAAGCCCAGCTGGGGCATCTCGACGCCGTTGTTCAGGATGATCGGGGGGACCTTGCTGCTCACGAGCTCTTGATCCTTCGGTTGTGGTCAGGTGGTACTCATATCGTCAACGATCACGAGCCCTTACGCATTCCTGACCGTGCAACTCACGCCGTGTAAAGCGCCTCGACCTCGGCACCGTAGGCCTTCTCGATGGCCTTGCGCTTCAGCTTCAGCGAAGGCGTCAGCAGCCCGTGCTCCTCGGTGAACGGCTGGGCGAGGATGCGGAAGGTGCGGATCGACTCGGCCTGCGACACGAGCGTGTTGGCGGCGACGACCGCGCGCCGCACCTCCGTCTCCAGGTCGATGTCGTGCACGAGGTCGGCCGGAGGCATCTGCGGCTTGTTCCGCATCGCCAGCCAGTGCTCGACCGCCTCCTGGTCCAGGGTGATGAGGGCGGCGACGTAGGGGCGGTCGTTGCCGACGACGATGCACTGGTTGATCAGCGGGTGGTCCCGCACGCGCTCCTCCAGCAGCCCCGGGGAGACGCTCTTGCCGCCGGAGGTCACCAGGATCTCCTTCTTGCGGCCGGTGATGGTGAGGTAGCCGTCCTCGTCGAGGGCGCCCAGGTCGCCGGTGGCCAGCCAGCCGTCGTGCAGGGTCTCGTCGGTGGCCTTCGGGTTGTTGAGGTAGCCCTGGAAGACGTTCTCGCCGTTCAGCCAGATCTCGCCGTCGTCCGCGATGTGCACGGTGACGCCGGGGACGGGGCGGCCGACCGTGCCGTAGCGGGTGCGCTCGGGCGGGTTGGCGGTGGCGGCGGCCGTGGACTCGGTCAGGCCGTAGCCCTCGTAGATCTGTACGCCCGCGCCCGCGAAGAAGAGCCCCAGCCGCCGGTCCATCGCCGAGCCGCCCGACATGGCGTTGCGGATGCGCCCGCCCATCGCCGCCCGCACCTTGGTGTAGACGAGCTTGTCGAACAGCTGGTGCTGCATACGCAGTCCCGCGGACGGTCCCGGCCCGGTGCCCCAGGCCTTCGCCTCCACCGCCTCGGCGTACTTGACGGCCACGTCGACGGCCTTCTCGAAGGGGCCGCCCCTGCCCTCCTTCTCGGCCTTGCGCCGGGCCGCGTTGAACACCTTCTCGAAGATGTACGGCACGGCCAGGATGAAGGTGGGTCTGAAGGCCGCCAGGTCGGGCAGCAGGGCTGCGGCGTTCAGCTGGGGCTGGTGGCCGAAGCGGACCTTGCCGCGGATCGCCGCGACCTCCACCATCCGGCCGAAGACGTGGGCGAGCGGCAGGAACAGCAGGGTCGCCGCCTCGTCGCCCTTCTTGGAGTGGAACACCGGCTCCCACCGCTCGATGACGGTGTCCGCCTCCCACATGAAGTTGCCGTGCGAGATGACGCAGCCCTTGGGCCGTCCGGTGGTGCCGGAGGTGTAGATGATGGTGGCGACCGAGTCGGGCGTGACCGCCTTGCGGTGCCGGTGGACCACCTCGTCGTCGAGGTGCGCGCCCGCGTCGTACAGCTCCTGGACGGCGCCGGAGTCGAGCTGCCACAGGCCGCGCAGGTGCGGCAGCCGGTCGATGACGGTGGCGATCGTCATCGCGTGGTCCTCGTGCTCCACGACCGCGGCCGTCACCTCGGCGTCGTACAGCATCCACATGCACTGGTCGGCCGAGGAGGTCGGGTAGACCGGCACCACCTGGGCGCCGATCGTCCACAGGGCGAAGTCGAACAGGGTCCACTCGTAGCGGGTGCGGGACATGACGGCGACCCGGTCGCCGAAGCGGATGCCCTGGGCGAGCAGCCCCTTGGCGAGCGCCAGCACCTCGTCGCGGAACGCGCCGGCGGTGACGTCCCGCCACTGCCCGGCCGCGTCCTTGCGGCCCAGCGCGATGTTCTCCGGGTCCTCCTGGGCATGCTGGAAGACGACGTCGGCCAGACCGCCCACCGGTGGTGCCGACGTCAACGGAGGACTGCTGAACTCGCGCAAACCCCGCTCCCCGCTCTGGATGACGCCCCCGCACAGCGCGGTGAAAGCTACCCCACCCGGAGCGGGGGGCGGGAGGGGTGCAAAAATCGAACAGGGCTCATGTTCGCGCTGGTCAGCGAGAGAAAATACGCTCACATGGGGAAGGGTCGGACAGTTTCCTGACGGTTGAGTAAGTTTCGGTGGCGTAATCTCCACCGAATCTGTACGACCCACTTACCGCCGGTACGGTGTCGCCCCTCCTGCGCCGGGTCGAGCAGCTCACCTATCCGAGCCCGCCCGCTGAGGCCGGTGCAGCCGGTCGCCGCCCGCGAGGACCGCCGCCGCCAGCGCGTCCGCCGCGCCCTGGGCGGAGGGCCGGCGCCGGCCGTGCACCAGCACGAAGTCGACGCGGCCCAGCTCGGGCAGTCCGGCCCGGTCCGGGACCCGTACCAGGCCGGGCGGGACGAGCCCGCGCGAGTGCGCCATCACGCCCAGGCCCGCGCGGGCGGCCGCGATCAGGCCGTTGAGGCTGCCGCTGGTGCACGCGACGTGCCACTCCCGGCCCTGCCGCTGCAGGGCCTCCAGCGCGAGCGCCCGGGTGATGCCCGGCGGCGGATAGACGATCAGCGGCACCGGACGGTCGGGGTCGACCCGCAGCCGCTCCGCGCCGATCCACACCAGCCGGTCGCTCCAGACCGGCTCGCCCCGCGGGTCCTCGGGCCGCCGCTTGGCGAGCACCAGGTCCAGCTCCCCGTCGGCCAACTGCCGGTGCAGCGTGCCCGACAGCTCCACCGTCAGCTCCAGGTCGACCTCGGGGTGGTCGTGCCGGAAGCCCTCCAGGATCTCCGGCAGCCGGGTCAGCACGAAGTCCTCCGAGGCCCCGAACCGGAGCCGCCCGCGCAGCCGGGTGCCGGTGAAGAAGGCGGTGGCCTGCTCGTGTACCTCCAGGATCCGGCGGGCGAACCCGAGCATCGCCTCCCCGTCCTCCGTCAGCTCCACCGAGTGCGTGTCGCGGCTGAACAGCTGACGTCCGGTGGCGTCCTCCAGCCGCCGCACGTGCTGGCTCACGGTCGACTGGCGCAGCCCGAGCCGCCGGGCGGCCTGCGTGAAGCTCAGCGTCTGGGCCACCGACAGGAACGTGCGCAGGTGGGAGGGGTCGTACACGCCACCAGGCTATCGCGGTACGTGATGACAGTCAGAGCGGTATACCGGATTCCCGATCGCAGAGTGCCGAGCAGGATGGAGCGGGGACCCGTGAGCCTTCGAAACGTGAGCCTCCGAACGACCGTGGACGAGCAAGTGGAGCACCGTGAAACGCCTGCACTGGCCCCGTTGGATGCCGATCGACCCGTACATCCTGCTGCTGCTCGGGACGGTGGGCCTCGCGGCACTGCTGCCGGCCCGTGGCACGGGTGCGGACGTCGCCTCCGGGGCCTCCACCGCCGCGATCGCGTTCCTCTTCTTCCTCTACGGCGCCCGGCTCTCCACCCGTGAGGCGATGGACGGAGTACGGCACTGGCGGCTCCACGTCACCGTGCTGGCCTGCACCTTTGTCGTCTTCCCGCTGCTGGGGCTCGCGTCGCGCGGACTCGTGCCCGTCTTCCTGACCGACCCCCTGTACCAGGGCCTGCTCTTCCTCACCCTGGTCCCCTCCACCATCCAGTCCTCGATCGCCTTCACCTCCATCGCCCGCGGCAACGTGCCTGCCGCGATCTGCGCGGGGTCCTTCTCCTCGCTGGTGGGCATCGTCGTCACGCCGCTGCTGGCCGCCGCCCTGCTCGGCAGCGGCGGGGGTGGGTTCTCCGCCGACTCGGTGCTGGAGATCGTGCTGCAACTGCTGGTGCCGTTCGCCGCCGGGCAGGTGCTGCGCCGGTGGATCGGGGGCTTCGTCGCCCGGCACAAGAAGGTCCTCCAGCTCGTCGACCGAGGCTCGATCCTCCTCGTCGTCTACACCGCGTTCAGCGAGGGCATGGTCCGGGGCATCTGGCACCAGGTGAGCCCCGTTCGGCTGGCCGGGCTGCTCGCCGTGGAGGCGGTACTGCTCGCCGTGATGCTGCTGCTGACCTGGTACGGGGCGAAGGGTCTCGGCTTCGGCCGGGAGGACCGGATCGCGATCCAGTTCGCGGGCTCGAAGAAGTCGCTCGCCGCCGGACTGCCCATGGCGAGCGTCCTGTTCGGCGCCCACGCCTCGCTGGCCGTGCTGCCGCTGATGCTCTTCCACCAGATGCAGCTCATGGTGTGCGCGGTCATCGCCAAGCGCCGTTCGCACGACCCGGAGGTGCCCGCCTCCGGCGACGACACCGCCGGGCCCGCGCCCGCCACGGTGGGCACGGGCCGCCGCTGAGCTGCCGGGGGCACACTCAGCCGCCCGACTCCACCCCGTCCACGGTGTCCATGGGAAGGTGCAGGACGGTGTTCCCGACGGCGGAGAGCGGGTTTCCGGCGGCGATCTCCTCGTCGGTCAGCGCCCGGTTCCACACGTGCACGTCGTCGATCGCGCCGGTGAGGCGGGCCCGGCCGTCCACGCGCTCGCCGATGTGCACGCCGAACGGCGAGTCGCGGCCGACCGACCCGGGCACGTCCGCCGCGTCGCCGACCGCCGCGCCGTCGACGAACAGCGCGAGCCGGCCCCCGCCACGGCGCAGCGCCAGGTGGTGCCAGCGCCCGTCGTCGAGCGCGCTGTCGGTGCGCACCCACGCCGAGCGCGGGGCCGCCGCGCCGTCGCGCGCGGTGATCAGCCCCTGGACCCGCCCGTTGCCGGGCTCGGCCCGCAGCCACACCTGCGGCTGCGAGGTCCCGACGCCGCCCATCCACAGCAGCGGCTGCTCCCCGTCGGCAGCCGCGTACCGGAACCGCAGCGACGCCGTGAAGTCCCCACTCCCGAGCGGCAGCCGCTCGTCGAACGGCAGCCGTACGGCGTCGTCGGCGCCGTCGAAGGAGAGCGCGCCGCCCACCGCGCCGCCCACCGCGCCGGACGTCGTCCCGGCGCCGCCGAGCACCGCCGCGGGCGCGGCGCCGGGGGCGAGGTCCGGGGTGGTGGGATCGGCGGCCCGGCGCGGCTGGAGCCAGTCCTCGGTGAAGCGGGCGAAGCGGATCTCGTCGCGGGCGTCGACCGCCCCGGCCTCGTACACGAGGCCCACCGTCGCGTCGTCGACGGCCACCATGTCGGAGTAGCCGGACCAGTCCCGGGTGACGACCGTGCCGCGGTCCACGCTGCCCCAGGTCGCGCCGCCGTCGTAGGAGGAGCGGACCGACATCGTCCGGCGCCGGTCGGGGTCGGCGGGGGCGGACAGCAGCATCCGGTCGCCCAGGCGGAGCACGGCACCCTGCACCTGCGGGGTGTACAGGCCGGGCAGGGTGCGGAAGGGGGCGTCGAAGCTGTCGCCGCCGTCCCGGCTGACGGCCTGGGTGCGGTGGCCCAGGTCGGTGCCCCGCTCCTCCCGGCCGCTGACCAGGAGCGCTCCGTCGGCGCGCTCGGTGAGGGTCAGTTCGGAGGGCTTCTGCCGGAAGGTGCCGTCGGCGGCGACGGGCCAGGTGTCGGTGGCGCCGACCTTCCAGTGCTCGCCGCCGTCGTCGCTGACCACGAGCGCCGCGTGGTGGGCGGTGACCCGGTCGCCGTCCCAGCTCTCGGCGTTGACGCCGACGACGAGCCGGCCGGGGTGGCCGCCGCCGGTGAGCTGGACGCCGTGCACGGGGCCGGTGGCGTACCAGGAGTTCCAGTCGGCCGGCAGGATCTCGGGGCTCAGGTCGCGGGGCGCGGACCAGGTGCGGCCGTCGTCGTCGCTGTACTGGAGGTGGGGCGTGCGGGCGCAGGGGATCGCGCAGTTGGCGGCGTCGGTCCGGCCGGCGTTGTAGGTCTCGGTCAGCAGGACGCGGCCGGTGGTGCGGTCCACTACCGGGGCCGGGTTGCCGTGCGTGTCGCCGCCGCCGTCGTTGACGACCTGGAGCGGGCCCCAGGTGCGTCCGCCGTCGGTGGAGCGCTTGAGGACGATGTCGATGTCGGCGGCGTCCCCGCAGTTCAGGACGCGGCCCTCGGCGAAGGCGAGCAGGGTGCCGTCCGTCGTCCGCACGACCGCGGGGATGCGGAAGCAGGCGTAGCCGCCCGGGTCCCCGGCCGCCCGGAAGAGGACCCGCTCCTCGAACTCCGGGGCCCGGTCGTCGGACCGGGCGTGGGCCGGCAGCGGGGACACGGCCAGGGCGGACAGCGCCGCGAGGGCGAACCAGGGAGTGCGCGCACGCGTGCGGGAACGTGATGACGGCATGGAACGGTCTGCCCTTCGGACGGCTGGTGCGAGCCGGTCGTCCGGACATCAATACAGCAGTACGTTCCGCGCACGTCCTACATGATCACGCGCGTGTCGGCGGCAGCAGCGGGGATCAGCCGGGCCGGCGCTTGCCCTTGGGCTTGTCCGGGTCGACTCCGGTGAAGGCGTCGTCGTCCTTCGTGCCGCTCGGCCGTCCGGAGCGGCCCCGGTCGCCGGTGTCCCGCATGCCCTTCTCCGGTTCGTCGCCGCGCTTCTCGCCCCGCCGGGCGTTGTCGGGAGCGACGTCGCCCGGGACCGGCGTGTGCTCCTCCTTCGAGGTCTTCCGGCCCGCTCCGCGCCCCGGCGCGTGCTTCTCGGCGCGGAAGGACCGGCGGGCGCTCGGATTGTCCTCCTGCTGCCGCGTCTCGTCGACGTCCGGCGACCAGCCGTGCTGTTCGCGACCCTGGTGGCGACTGGTTCCGTGGCCGTTCGACGGTTTCGACGACTTGCGTTCCTCGGGCATGTGCCGACCTGCCTGTGCGCTCGCGGGAGGGCACGTTTGGCCGTGCCCAGAACACTTAAAGTGTCCCACTTGTTCGCACTAGGGGCACTTTCGCGTACTTCCGTCGAGGGGCTGCCAGCCATGTGGGGGGAAGCGTCACCCGTGCGAGTGAGGTGCGGGATGGGTGTCGACGTTCGAGGACCGGTCTGTCCGACCATCGCAGGCAGCCGGACGCCCACAGCGCCGACGCCCGACGCACCCTCGGAAGGGTCGCCATGCGCATCCTCCTCATCGCCAGCGCCTACAACAGCCTCACCCAGCGCGTGCACGCCGAGCTGCGGGAGCGCGGGCACGGCGTGCACGCGGAGGTGACACCCCGTGCGCGGGACGTGAGCGGGGCCGTCGACCGGCACGCACCCGACCTGATCGTGGCTCCCATGCTCAGGACCGTCGTACCCCGAGCGGTCTGGACGACCCGGACGTGTCTGATCGTGCACCCCGGGCCCGTCGGCGACCGTGGGCCGTCCTCCCTGGACTGGGCCGTCCACGAGGGGGCCGCTGCATGGGGCGTGACCGTCCTCCAGGCCGAGGAGGAGATGGACGCGGGCCCCGTGTGGGCGACGGCGAGCTGCCCGGCGCCCCGGGTCGGCAAGAGCGACCTGTACCGCAACGAGCTGTCCGACGCGGCCGTGGACGCCGTGCTGACCGCCGTCGACCGGTTCGCGTCCGGCACGTACACGCCACTCGGCCAGGGCACGCTGCCGAGCGTGCCGGGCGCCCGGACCCGGCCCCCGATGCGTCAGGGGGTGCGCCGCATCGACTGGGCCGCCGATCCGACCACGACCGTCCTGCGCAAGCTGCGCGCCGCCGACTCCCAGCCCGGCGTCCTGGACGAGTTGCTCGGCCGGGAGTGGTTCCTGCACGGCGGGCATGCCGAGCCGCGGCTGCGCGGTCACCCCGGCGAACTGCTCGCCACCCGGGCGGGCGCGGTCTGCCGGGCCACGGTGGACGGCGCGGTGTGGCTTCCCGAGCTGCGGGCCCGCACCGGCGCCGGCGCACCGCGTGCCTGCAAGCTGCCGGCCGCCCTCGCCCTGGCGGCCGGGCTGCCGGCCGGACTGCGGGAGGCCCCGGCGCCCGTACTGCCGTCGGCGGACGACGGCGTCTGGTCGGACATCCGGTACCGGGAAGAGGGGGCGGTGGGCGCGCTGTCCTTCTCGTTCCCCGGCGGCGCCATGTCCGCCGACCACTGCCGGCGCCTGCTCGACGCCTACCGCGCGGCGTGCGACCGGCCGACCTCCGTGCTGGTGCTGGGCGGCGCCCGCGACTTCTTCTCCAACGGCATCCACCTCGGCGTCATCGAGGCGGCGCCCGATCCGGCCGCCGAGTCCTGGGCCAACATCAACGCGATGAACGACCTCGTCGAGGCCGTCCTGACCACCACCGACCGTCTCGTCGTCAGCGCGATCGGCGGCAACGCGGCGGCCGGCGGGGTCATGCTGGCGCTGGCCGCCGACGAGGTGTGGTGCCGCTCCGGCTCCGTGCTCAACCCGCACTACCGGCGCATGGGCCTGACCGGTTCCGAGTACTGGACGTACAGCCTGCCGCGCCGGGTGGGCGCCGCGACGGCGGAACGGCTGACCCGCGAGGCCCTCCCGGTCAGCGCCCGCCGGGCCCGGGAGACCGGCCTGGTCGACCGGGTGGTCGAGTGCGTGCCCGCCCGCTTCGCCGACGAGGTCACCCGACTGGCCGAACGCTGGTCGGCCGCTCCCGGGGCGCAGAACCGCGTCGCCGCGAAGAAGGCCGAGCACGAGCGCCGGGAGGCCGTCGCACCACTGGCGGTGGTCCGTGAGCGTGAACTCGACCGCATGCACACGATCTTCTTCGACCCCGAAGCCCCTTACCACGCGCTGCGGCGGGCGTTCGTCCGCAAGGAGCCGACGCCGGACCGGCCGCCGTCTACGGGTGCGAGATCGGCCGATCTGGCCGACTCTTAGCCAGGACAAAGGCCGATTTTGTCGGCTTAGCCGTTTTCCTCCCCGGGAGGCAGTGATGAACGCAGCACCCCCGGCCACGGGCGCGGAACCGGACTCCGCCGCGGTCGGCACGGACGAGAAACCGATCCACATCCTCTGGATCAACGCCGGCCTGAGTTGCGACGGCGACTCGGTCGCCCTGACGGCCGCCATGCAGCCCAGCATCGAGGAGATCGCCCTCGGGGCCCTGCCGGGCCTGCCGAAAATCGCCGTGCACTGGCCGCTCATCGACTTCGAGTGCGGACCGGTCGGCGGCTCGGACACGTTCATCGAGTGGTTCTTCAAGGGCGAGCGGGGCGAGATCGACCCCTTCGTCCTCGTGGTCGAGGGCTCCGTCCCGAACGAGTCGATCAAGCAGGAGGGCTACTGGTGCGGCTTCGGCGACAACCCGGAGACCGGCCAGCCCATCACCACCTCCGAGTGGATCGACCGGCTCGCCCCCAAGGCGCTGGCCGTGGTCGCGATCGGCACCTGCGCCACCTACGGCGGCATCCACGCGATGGCCGGGAACCCGACCGGCGCGATGGGTGTGCCCGACTACCTGGGCTGGGACTGGAAGTCGCAGGCCGGCATCCCGATCGTCTGCGTGCCCGGCTGCCCCATCCAGCCCGACAACTTCGCCGAGACCCTCACCTACCTGCTCTACCAGGCCGCGGGTTCGGCGCCGATGATCCCGCTGGACGACAAGCTCCGGCCGACCTGGCTGTTCGGGGCGACCGTCCACGAGGGCTGCGACCGGGCCGGCTACTACGAGCAGGGCCAGTTCGCCGAGTCCTACGACTCGCCCAAGTGCCTGGTGAAGCTGGGCTGCTGGGGCCCCGTCGTGAAGTGCAACGTGCCCAAGCGCGGCTGGATGAACGGCATCGGCGGCTGCCCCAACGTGGGCGGCATCTGCATCGCCTGCACCATGCCCGGCTTCCCCGACAAGTTCATGCCGTTCATGGACGAGCCGCCCGGCGGCAAGCTCTCCAGCACCGCGAGCGGCGCGTACGGCGCGGTGATCCGCAGGTTGCGGACCATCACGGCCCGGACGGTGGACAAGGAGCCCAAGTGGCGGCACACCGGCCGCGAGATCACCACCGGCTACCGGCCGCCGTGGTGACCTCCCGCACCCTCTCCCGCAGACCCCAACCGACCGAAGGGCAGCACAGACACAATGGCGACCTCGACGACGACCGGTGACGGCACCGGTCTGGTGGAGATGGCGTGGGACCCGATCACCCGGATCGTGGGCAGCCTCGGCATCCACACGAAGATCGACTTCAAGCAGAAGCGGGTCGCCGAGTGCTACAGCACTTCGTCGGTCTTCCGCGGCTACAGCGTCTTCATGCGCGGCAAGGACCCGCGGGACGCGCACTTCATCACCAGCCGCATCTGCGGCATCTGCGGCGACAACCACGCCACCTGCTCGGTGTACACGCAGAACATGGCGTACGGCGTGAAGCCGCCGCACCTCGGCGAGTGGATCATCAACCTCGGCGAGGCCGCGGAGTACATGTTCGACCACAACATCTTCCAGGAGAACCTGGTCGGGGTCGACTACTGCGAGAAGATGGTCCGCGAGACCAACCCCGGCGTCCTCGAACTCGCCGAACGCACCGAGGCGCCGCACGCCGCCGAGCACGGCTACCGCACCATCGCCGACATCATGCGCTCGCTCAACCCGCTGGAGGGCGAGTTCTACCGCGAGGCGCTCCAGGTCAGCCGGTACACGCGCGAGATGTTCTGCCTGATGGAGGGCCGCCACGTGCACCCCTCCACCCTCTACCCGGGCGGCGTCGGCACCATCGGCTCCGTCCAGCTCTTCACCGACTACATGTCCCGGCTCATGCGCTACGTGGAGTTCATGAAGCGGGTCGTGCCGCTCCACGACGACCTCTTCGACTTCTTCTACGAGGCGCTGCCCGGCTACGAGGAGGTCGGCCGCCGGCGCGTCCTGCTCGGCTGCTGGGGCGCCCTCAACGACCCCGAGTACTGCGACTTCACGTACGCCAACATGTCGGACTGGGGGCGGCGCATGTTCGTCACCCCGGGCATCATCGTGGACGGCAAGCTCGTCACCAACGACCTCACCGACATCAACCTCGGCATCCGCATCCTGCTCGGTTCCTCGTACTACGAGGACTGGGAGGGCCAGGAGCAGTTCGTCACCCACGACCCGCTCGGCAACCCGGTCGACCCCCGCCACCCGTGGAACCAGCACACCATCCCGGCGCCGCAGAAGCGGAACTTCGACGACAAGTACAGCTGGGTGATGTCACCGCGCTGGTTCGACGGCAAGGACCACCTGGCGCTGGACACCGGCGGCGGCCCCATCGCCCGCCTCTGGTCCACCGCGCTGTCGGGCCTCGTCGACATCGGCTACGTCAAGGCCACCGGCCACAGCGTCGTCATCAACCTGCCGCGCACGCTCACCAAACCGGAGACGACCTTCGAGTGGAAGATCCCGAAGTGGAGCAACGCGCTAGAGCGCAACCGCGCCCGGACCTACTTCCAGGCCTACGCCGCCGCCGTCGCCCTGCACTGCGCGGAGATGGGCCTCGCCGAGGTCCGCGCCGGACGCACCCAGACCTGGGAGAAGTTCGAGGTGCCCGACCAGTCCATCGGGGTCGGCTTCACCGAGGCGGTGCGCGGCGTGCTCTCGCACCACATGGTCATCCGGGACGGCAAGATCGCCAACTACCATCCGTACCCGCCGACGCCGTGGAACGCCTCCACCCGCGACACGTTCGGCACGCCCGGCCCGTACGAGGACGCCGTGCAGAACACGCCGATCTTCGAGGAGAACTCCCCGGAGAACTTCAAGGGCATCGACATCATGCGCGCCGTGCGCAGCTTCGACCCCTGTCTGCCGTGCGGAGTCCACATGTACGTCGGTGACGGCCGGACGGTGAAGTCGATGCACGTGCCCACCGGACTGAGCGGTCTGGCCGGATGAGCGGCGCGCCCGACGCGGAGCGGGCCGGGCAGCGGGTCGAGGAGATCCTTGACCGGCTGTCCGCCTCCGGTGACCGCACGGCGTGCGAGGCCGCCGACGAACTGGTGCGCGTCCTCATGGAGTTCTACGGCGCCGGGCTCGCCCGCACCGTCGAACTGCTCGGCCGCGAACCCGGCCGGCCGGCCGCCGACGCCCTGGACGCCCTGCTCACCGACGACCTCGTGGCGAGTCTGCTGGTCCTGCACGGACTGCACCCGCACGACGCGCCCACCCGCATCGCCCGCGCCCTGGGCGGTCTCCCGCAGCCCGTGGAGAACGCCGGCTTCGACCCGGCCACCGGCGAACTGCGCCTGCGCCCGGTCGCGTCCGGGGGCTGCGGCTGCGGCGGCTCCCGTGACGCCGTCGAGGACTCGGCCCGCGACGCGCTCGCCTGCCTGGCCCCCGAGGTCACGACGGTGGTCCTGGAGGAGGACACGGCACGCGAACCGGTCCTGCTGCAAATCGGCGCGGTCCCCCCGGAGGCGACCGGGACCAGCGGCCGCCCGACGACCAGGACGGCGCCGTGACCGCGCGGCGGCCCGGGGAACACCACTGCACGGGGGGCACGGACCGGTCGGCCGGCGGGCGCGACCGCGCCGTGGCCGCGGAACAGCCCGCGCCAGTGGGCCGCCACGACGCCAGCGCTGCCGAGCGGCCCGCCCTCGGCCACCGTGCGGTGGTGGGGGCCGAGCAGGCTGCCGTCGGCCACCACCCCGCCGTGTCAGCCGAGCAGGCTGCCGTCGGCCACGACCCCGCCGTGTCAGCCGAGCAGGCTGCCGTCGGCCACGACCCCGCCGTGTCAGCCGAGCAGGCTGCCGTCGGCCACCACCCCGCCGTGTCAGCCGGGCAGGCTGCCCTCGGCGACCTTGCCCCCGAGCAGCTTGCCGCCGATCAGCTCGCCGTGGGCCACCACCCCGCCGGACCGACCGGCCGCGCCACGGCGTCCCACGCCCCGCCCGGCTCGCCCCCGGCCGGGCCGGGGCCGGCGCGGCGACACCCCGCGACCCGCGGGCTGCGGCGGTTCACGGTGCCCCGGCCGCCCCGGGAGGAGCGGTGCGAGCTGTGTGCGGTGCCGTTGGGCGACGTCCGGCACCGGCATCTGGTCGACACCGAGAAGCGGGCGCTGGCCTGTGCCTGCGACCCCTGCGCCCAGTTGCTGGACCGCTCGGGCGGGACGACGGGCCGCTTCCGTACGGTCCCCGGCCGGTACCTGAGCGACCCCGGGCACCACGTCGACGAGCAGGCGTGGGAACGCCTGCGCATCCCCGTCTCCGTCGCCTTCTTCTTCCGCAACTCCGCGCTGGACCGGCTGGTCGCCCTCTACCCCAGCCCGGCCGGCGCGACCGAGAGCGAACTGGAACCGGAGTCCTGGCAGTCCGTGCTCGCCGCCTCCTCCCTGGCCGGCCTCCTCGAACCCGACGTGGAGGCGCTGCTGCTGCGCAGGCACCAGGACCGCGTCGAGTGCTACCTGGTCCCGGTCGACATCTGCTACGAGCTGGTGGGCCGGATGCGGCTGCGCTGGCAGGGCTTCGACGGGGGCGCGGAGGCGCGAGCCGACCTGGAGGCATTCTTCACCCACGTCCGCGAGCGGGCCCGCGACCACCGAGGGGACCGCCCGTGACCGAGTTCGACTTCTCCTGCACCGGGGTGCGTGCCGACCCGTACGCCGCGGGCCCCACGCTCGTCTTCCGGCTGCGAGTCACCGCGTCCCCCGGCACCCGCGTGCACGCGCTGGCACTGCGCTGCCAGATCCGCATCGAACCGGCCCGCCGCGGCTACGGCGACGGCGAGGCCCGGGCCCTGGGCGACCTCTTCGGCGAGCGCTCCCGCTGGGGCAGCAGCCTCAACCCCGTGCAGTTCGCCCAAGTACCGGTGATGGTCCAGGGGTTCACCGGCGAGACCGAGACCGACCTGGTGGTGCCCTGCACCTACGACATGGACATCGCCTCCACCCGCTACTTCAACGCCCTGGAGGAGGGCGAGGTGCCCCTGCTGATGCTGTTCTCCGGCACCGCCTTCACCGGTGCCCGCGGCTTCCACGTCGAACCCGTCCCCTGGGACAAGGAGGCCGCGTTCCGGATGCCGGTGAAGACCTGGCGGGAGATGGTCGAGCAGCACTTCCCCGGCTCCGGCTGGCTCCGCCTGCCCCGGGACGCCATGGACGCGCTGCTCGACTACCGGTCGCGGCAGGCGCTGCCCTCCTGGGAAGCCACCGTCGAACACCTCGTGCGGGCGGCCGGGGAGAGGACACCGTGACCACGACCACGTTCACCTCCGCGACCGAGACCAGGCTGGCCGTCGCACGCCAGGTCGCCGACGCCGTGCTGTTCGAGGGGTACGTGCTCTACCCCTACCGCGCCTCGGCCGCCAAGAACCGGCTGCGCTGGCAGTTCGGGGTCCTCGTACCCCCAGCCTGGACCTCGGCCGCCGAGGAGCACGACTTCCAGCACACCGAGCTGCTGATGGAACCCCGCAAGGGCGCGAGCCTCGCGGTCGAGGTGCGGTTCCTGCACGCCGGGCGGCGCATCGTCCAGCGGGCCCTGCCGGACGGCGGCTTCGAGACCGTACCCGAACTGCGCCTGGACGACCGGGTCCTGGTCCCCTGGGACGAGGGGCACGAGGAACAGGTCCGGCTCACCGTCGCCGTGGACGCGCTCGCGGGAGACGGAGTCGTCGTCCCCGTCACCCGGCCGGCGGGAGAGGAGACCGAGCCGGTGACGGACGCCACCGGGCGGACCGTGGGCCGGCTGCTGCGCCGCCGCGAGGAGATCAGCGGCCGGCTGCGCCTGTCGGCGGAGGACCTGGACGGCCCCTACACCACGCAACGCCTCCGTGTGGTCCTGGAGAACACCAGCGACTGGGCGCCCGCCGAGGACACCACCCGCGACACCGCCCTGGGCCGGTCCCTGGTCGCCGCCCACACGCTGCTCCGCCTGGACGCCGGACGGTTCCTGTCGCTGACGGACCCGCCGGAATGGGCCCGGAACGCCGTCGCCCAGTGCCGCAACCTGCACACCTGGCCCGTACTCGCGGGCGAACCCGGCTCCGCCGACCTGGTGCTGTCCTCGCCGATCATCCTGGAGGACCACCCGGCCATCGCCCCCGAGAGCCCCGGTGCCCTGTACGACGCCACGGAGATCGACGAGATCCTCGCCCTGCGCACCGCCGCCCTCACCGACGAGGAGAAGCGCGAGGCCCGCGGCACGGACGACCGGGCCGCCGCGGTGATCGACCTGGCCGACTCCATGCCCGCCGAGGTGCTGGAACGGCTGCACGGAGCGGTACGCGGGCTGCGCGAGATCACCACCCCCGGTGCGCCGCCCCCGCCGCGCGACGGCGTACCCGTGTTCGGCGGGCCCCCGCCCGATCCCGGGTCCGCGGGGCCGGGCGGCGTACGGCCGGGAACCCCGTGGTGGGACCCCGGCGCCGACGACTCCGTGGACCCGGCCCGCGACCACGTCCTCGTCGACGGCCACCACGTGCGGGCCGGCAGCCGCGTCGTACTGCGGCCCCGGCTGCGGCACTCCGACGCCCAGGACCTGTTCCTCAGCGGCCGGCGCGCCCTGGTGGAGGCCGTCCTGCACGACGTCGACGGGGGCGTGCACATCGCGGTCACCGTCGAGGACGACCCCGGCGCCGACATCCGCCGGGAACAGGGCCGCTACCTCTACTTCCAGCCCGACGAGGTGGACGTCGCGGACACCGAGGAGGCCGTATGACCACCGGCACCGCACCCGTCCGCCCCCGCACCCTGGTCGCCGGGGTGGGCAACATCTTCCTCGGCGACGACGGCTTCGGCGTCGAGGCGGCCCGCGTCCTGGCCGGCCAGGACCTCCCCGACGGCGTCGAGGTCACCGACATCGGCATCCGCGGCGTCCACCTCGCCTACCAGCTCCTCGACGGGTACGACACGCTCATCCTGCTCGATACGGCGGCGCGGGGCGGCGAGCCGGGCACGCTGTACGTGATCGACGCCTCCGCCCCCGGCGCACGCCAGGCACCCGACGCTCCCGCCCTGGACGGCCACCGGATGTCTCCCGATGCCGTACTGGCCCTGCTGGACACCCTGTGCGCGGGCACCGGCGCGCGGCCACCGCGCCGGACCCTGGTCGTCGGCTGTGAACCGCAGACCCTCGACGAGGGCATCGGCCTCAGCCCGCCGGTCGCCGCCGCCGTGCCCGAGGCGGCGCGGATGACCGGCGAACTGATCCGCGACGCCGCGGTCGTCTGACACGCCGCCGCACGGAGCCCCGAGAACCGAGAACCGAGAACGGAGAACCCCCCATGAACAAGCGTTTCGTCGGCGGTGCCGCCGCCTCCCTCACCGCGACCGCCCTGGCGGCGGTTGTCGCGAGCTTCTGGCCCGACGTCCGGCGATACCTGCGCATCCGCAGGATGTGACACCGCCCGCCCGCACCTGCACCGAACGGGCTACGCGTCCGTTCCGCCCCGGCGCGCCGGTCCGTACGGCACCGGCACGCCACCTCTAATGAGCGGCGCAACCAGTAGGCGGCGCCAGTCATCCCCCGCCCAGGACGGAGTGGCGATGCACGAGATGTCCGTCGCGATGTCCGTCGTGGACCAGGTCGAACAAGCGGCGCACGCCCGCGGCGCCCACGGTGTGCGACAGGTGAGCGTCGACATCGGCGAACTCGCCGGAGTGGTCCCCGACGCGCTCGGCTTCTGCTTCGAACTCGCCTGTGCCGGCACGGTCCTGGAGGGCTGCGAACTCCGCACCCGGACGATCCCCGGCCGGGCGGGCTGCACCCCCTGCGCGCGGACCTGGGACACGGGGATGCCCCCGGACCTGGTGTGCGCCCACTGCCGCGGGGCCGCCACCGAACTGCTGTCGGGCCGCGAACTGACCATCACCGAGGTGGCCTGGGCGGCCGACACGCCCGTCACCACCACCCCCGTACCGCACCCCGAGGAGAACTGACGATGTGCCGCACAGTCGACCTCCGGCAGGCCGTGCTCGCCAAGAACACGATGGCGGCGGGCATCCTGCGCACCGAGCTCACCGCCCGGGGCACGACGGTGATCAACCTGCTGTCCAGCCCCGGCAGTGGGAAGACGGCCCTGCTGGAGCGTGAGCTGCGGCTGGCCCGGGAGCGCGGCGTCGCCGTCGCGGCCCTCACCGCGGACCTCGCCACCGAGAACGACGCCAACCGCCTGGCCCGTTCCGGCGTACCGGTCAAGCAGGTGCTCACCGACGGGCTGTGCCACCTGGAGGCGGACATGCTCGCCGGGCACCTGCACGACTGGCTGCCCGAGGACACCCGCCTGCTCTTCGTGGAGAACGTGGGCAACCTCGTCTGCCCCGCCTCCTACGACCTGGGCGAGTCCCTGCGGGTCGTCCTCGCCTCCGTCACCGAGGGCGAGGACAAGCCGCTCAAATACCCCACCGCGTTCGGCCTCGCCCAGCTCGTGATCGTCACCAAGTCCGACCTGGCCGGACCGGCCGAGTTCGACGAGGCCGCCTTCCGCGCCCACGTGCAGCAGGTCAACCCGGGTGTCGACGTCGTACTCAGCTCCGTACGCACCGGCGAGGGCGCCGGTGTGCTGGTCGACCGGGCGCTCGCCGCGGCCGGGGGAGACGCGGTCCACGCCCCGGTGATGGACCGGGCACAGGTGTGAGCACCACCCCCGACACCGGCGCACCACCGAAGGGGGACCCACCGGTACGGCGGGCCCGTGTCGTCGTACGCGGCGTGGTGCAGGGCGTGGGCTTCCGCCCGTTCGTGTACGGGCTCGCCACCGATCTGCGGCTGGCCGGGCACGTGACCAACACCGGTGACGGCGTCCTGGTGGAGGTCGAGGGGCCGGCGGGGGACGTCGACCTCTTCTGTGCCCGGCTCGCACCCGGCGCACCGCCCCTCGCGGTGGTCGACTCGGTGGAGACGACCGAGGTCCCCGCCACCGAGGAACGCGGGTTCAGCATCGTCCCCTCCGGTGCCGGCGGCCGGGTCCGCACCCTCGTGGCACCCGACACCGCGACCTGCCGCGACTGCCTGGCCGAACTCGCGGACCCCGCCGACCGGCGCCACCGCCACCCCTTCATCACCTGTACGCACTGCGGGCCGCGCTTCACCATCGTCACCGGCCTGCCCTACGACCGCGCGCAGACGACGATGGCGGGCTTCCCCCTGTGTACCGACTGCGACCGCGAGTACCGGGATCCCGCCGACCGCCGCTTCCACGCGCAGCCCGTCGCCTGTCCCGCGTGCGGACCACGGCTGCGGCTCGTCACGGCGGACGGCTGGGACGCCGTCGCCCCGGATGGCGCGGCATCCGGCGCCGACCCCGTCGCCGCGGCGCGTGCGCTGCTCGCCGCCGGTGCCGTCCTCGCGGTGAAGGGCATCGGCGGCTACCACCTCGCCTGCGACGCCACCCGCCCGGAGGCGGTCGCCGAGCTGCGCCGCCGCAAGGCCCGGGGCGCCAAGCCGTTCGCGGTGATGGCCCGGGACGTCCCGGACATCGAACACCTCGTGCGCCTCGGCCCGGTGGAAAGGGAGTTGCTCACCGGCGCGGTCCGCCCCGTGGTCCTGATGCGGCGGCGCACGGACGCCGGTGCCGCGCCGGGCGCCCCGATGCCGGCGGACGGTGTCGCGCCGGGCAGCCCCGACCTCGGCGTCATGCTGCCGTACACGCCCGTTCACCATCTGCTGCTCGGGACGACCGACCCGGACGGCCCGGCCGACACGCCCCGGCTGCTGGTGATGACGAGCGGCAACCTCTCCGGAGAACCCATCGTCACCGACGACGACGAGGCCCTGGAGCGGCTGGCCGGGCTGGCCGACGCCTGGCTGACCCACGACCGCGCGATCCACGTGCCGTGCGACGACTCCGTCGTCCGCGTCTGCGACGGCGAGCCACTGGTCCTGCGCCGCTCCCGCGGCTACGCCCCGCTGCCGGTGACGCTGCCCGTCCCCGTGGCCCCGGCGCTCGCCGTCGGCGGCGACCTCAAGAACGTCTTCTGCCTGGGGCAGGGCGACCGGGCCTGGCTCTCCGCCCACATCGGGGACATGGACGACCTGTCCACGCAGCGCGCGCTCGGCCGTGCGGCACGGCAACTGGAGTCGGTCACCGGCGTCCGCCCGGAGGTGCTGGTCACCGACACACACCCCGCGTACCGGTCGGCGTCCTGGGCGCGACGGCACGCCGGGGGCCGCCCGGTGCGCCGGGTCCAGCACCACCACGCGCACATCGCCTCGGTACTGGCCGAGCACGGCGTGCCCGAGGGCGACCGGGTGATCGGCGTCGCCTTCGACGGCACGGGGCACGGAGACGACGGCGCCGTGTGGGGCGGCGAGTTCCTGCTCGCGGGGTACGACGGCTTCCGCCGCTTCGCGCACCTCGCCTACGTGCCGCTGCCCGGGGGCGACGCGGCGGTACGGCGGCCCTACCGCATGGCGCTGGCGCATCTGCACGCGGCGGGCCTCGCCCCCGCACCCGACCTGCCGTGCACCGCGGCCTGCCCGCCCGCCGAACTCACGCTGCTGCGGCAGCAGTTGAAGACCGGGCTGAACTGCGTACCGACCTCCAGCATGGGCCGGCTCTTCGACGCCGTCTCGTCACTGGCCGGCGTCTGCCACCACGCCGGCTACGAGGCACAGGCCGCGATCGAGCTGGAGGCGGCGGCCGTGGGGGGGGGGGGGGGGGGCGGGGGGCGGGGGGGGCCGCCCCCCCCCCGCCCCCCCCCACACCCCCGCCCACCCCCCGGAGCCGACCGCCCGCCCCCCCGCGCCCCCCCCCC